>NZ_NPDM01000004.1 GCF_002812085.1 Leptospira levettii | reverse complement strand
TTTTTATCACATCTTCCCCAAAAATATTAGAAAAATACAATATTCGATTGGTAATTTCACTTAATGGAAAAGGAAATATACGATATCCGCCTGTTGTTGTAAAACGAAAAATGAGAGTCTGAATTTTAACTTTTGAAGAATATATTGAGACTGGATGATCCCATATTCCAGTTACTAAAATTTTCGATTCAGGATATTCATGAGATAATCTCGAATTTTCTGCTGTCAATTTGCCAAAAATTGGAACTATCAATTTTACACTACTATGGGGAACAACAATGGAATTTTCGGAACGTGGTATTCCCAAATTGCTTTCAAAGAACCAAATACTTTCAACTATCTCAGATAGTTCTGGCTTTATTTTTAAAGTATTTATTTTCAAGAAATAGTTCCCTTTTTTACAATATGTTTTACAATTTTTCTCGTAATATGCAATTAGAATTTAAAATCGCAATGGATGATTGAAACAAATGAAAGAAAAATGGAAACTTTTTTTAGCTCTTGGTCTGATGTTATTTTTTCTCGTCGGACATACAATCGGAACTCTAACAAGAAAAAACGTAACAAATGAAAAAACAAAGCAAACAATACTTGCAATGGAAAGCACTTTTGTCGAACTCCCAAATGGAATTTCACATCACACTATTGATGAATTTTACCAAGGAATGAGTTTAGCTCTGGATGCATCAATTCTACTTGTCATAGGAATATTGATGATATGTATAAAGGATGATGATTTAACACGTTCTTCTAAAGAACAATTATTGTTATTCGTTATTTTTTGGACCACATCCATTTCAGCTTTGAGTTTTATCTATATCTTTCCAGTACCTGCAATTACATGTTTATTAGCTTCATTGCTCTTATTTGGCCAGTGGTACCAAACCCATTTCCAGAAAAATTACAATTAACAAATTACGAATGGATTGGTACATTCAATCCAGATTTTTTCTTTACCATTCCATTCAAATGGAAAGAAAGGTGGAATGGATCAAATTTTCCGCAAAACTTTGTCTACTCGTCACTTTGATTTGGATTGGAATCGACATGTTACTAGCAGAACCTATGAACGGTTTGCTTATGATGCACGATGTGAAGTTTTAAGGGAATTTGGTTATCCCATTGAACTAATGTTAAACACTAATATTAGTTATGTTCCTGGTTCGACTAATGTAAGATTCCTCAACCAACAATTTGTAAATTCGGAAATGACAGTTGAATCGGAAGTTTATGGCATGGATACTGGAACTCTCTTGTGGAAACAATCGATAGTAGGTTCCAATGGCAAAAAAGCATGCGAAATTGAAACCACCTCAACATTGCTGAAGGATGGAAATATCATCAAAATTCCGAATCTTCCCAAATTAAGTGTCATACCCTATCAATTTACGATCCACCCAAAACCAACAAATCAAAACACAGTAGAACATGATTACTACATTCCTTTCAGTGATATGAATTGTTTTTGGAATTTACCTTCTGATTCTATTTGGAAAATTTTCGAAGAAGGTCGTTTCCTATTTTTTAAAGAAATTGTCGATCTAAACTTAATCAAAGAAACAGACTCTACCACTTTTTTTATGGGCGGGGAAATACAAATTTATAAACCAATAGATCCCGGAACACACGTAAAAATCTTAAGTTGGATCGAAAGTTTTGAAAAAATCCGTTTTTATTTCAGACAAGATATTTTGGATTCAAAAGGAAACCTACTTGCAAGCATGAAAGACGAACAGCTATTTGTCTCTCTTTCAAACTCAAGGCCAAGGCGAGCACCTGCAGCATTTTTTGACAAAATAGAAAGATTTATTGAATGATCGGAATTTTTTGTTTGAGAAGGGATTCTTCTTCATTTGTCAACTCTCTGTAACTTCCTAGCGGAATTGACGGATCTAACTTTAAATTACCCATCTTCACTCGTTTTAAATACATAACTTCTTTACTCAAACTTTGGAACATTCTCCTGATTTGACGATACTTCCCTTCTTTTAACCAAACTGTGACTATGTGAGGTTTTGTATCATCAGGTATCGCAAGACGAGCAGGTAATGTTTTGTATCCATCATCTAACACAATTCCAGTTTCAAAATTCATGATGTCATCTTTTGTTACTGGTTCTGAAATTTCTGCATAGTATTCTTTCTCAACAAAATGTTTAGGAGAAGTATAATAATGAGCCAAAGTTCCATCTGTGGTAAAAAGTAAAAGCCCTTCTGTTTCTTTATCCAATCTTCCAACAGGAAACAAATTCATGTTTCTATGCCTTTCACTTAGATAATCCATAACAGTCTTTTCTCTTGGGTCTTCCGTAGCGGTAATACAATCAGGAGCTTTATTCATCATGAAATAATAAAATTCTTTGCGTATCAAAGTTTCCTCATAAAAAACAACAACATCATTTAAAGTGATTTTAAAACCAGGGTCTTTCACTACGATTCCATTGACTTTTACATTACCTTGGTAAATTTCCTTTTTTACATCGGACCTAGATCCTAATCCAAAATTTCCTAGAACTTTATCCAATCTTTCCTTTGACATACGATAAACATCGAAACAAGTGAATTAAATTTCGGAAAGTGGAATTAAATGTTTTCATTGGATTTTCTTAAAAAAAGCTATCGAAACATCCTTCCAAAAACAATCTAACCAGTATGTTGGGTACTTTTTTCCGTATCGTTCAATCATCCAAAATAGCGTTTAGTCTTGCCTATTATAGTTCCCCTACTTTAACATTACTCATTTCGATTTTAACCATCTTAAATGGATTGTTTCCTTCAACTTTGGTCTGGATCGGAAAACTCATAATCGATTCCATCTTACATTCAAAAATTGAATCCGGAAATTGGTATGAATTATTTTATTCTGAAACGGCTACTTATGTTTACATTGAAGGATTCATTACGGTATTTTATTTTGGTGCTCAAAAGTTATACTATCTTTGCACAACCTTACTACGCATTAAACTTGGTCAAGAAGTCAATGAAAGGATTCTTTCTAAAGCAATCACGTTAGAACTTTCACAATTTGAAAATTCAGAAACTTATGATCAGATGACCCAAGCAAGGTCAGAGGCTTCATCCAAACCTCTATCGATGGTAAATCGATTCTTTACAATTGCACAATCCTCTATCACAATTGTTAGTTTTTTTGGATTACTTGTAAAATTGTCTCCATTGGCTTCCATCATTTTGATCATAGCCGCTATACCAACTTTCATCGCCGAAACAAAGTTCTCTACACATAATTTCAGGCTCTTTCGATGGAAAGCAAAAGAAACTAGAGAACAAGTTTATCTCGAAACATTAATGGCAAGAGAAGATAACGCAAAAGAAATTTTACTCTTTAACTTAGGAAAAGAATTTTTAAATCGATACAAAAACAATTTTCAGAAGATTTATGCAGAAGATAAAAAACTAACAATTAAAAAAAGTGTGGTGAGTTTTTTCTTAGGATTAATCAGCCAGTTAGCCTTTTATGGATCTTACATTTGGATTGTCAGCCTTGCCTTACAAAAACAAATCACTCTAGGTGAAATGACAATGTATTTGGTCATATTTCGCCAAGGACAATCTACTTTTGCAAATGCATTATCTGCCTTCGGTGGAATTTACGAGGATCATTTATATATAGATAACCTTATGGATTTCTTAAACTTACCAGTACCCAAAAAAACAGGCGTCTATAAAAATACAAACAGCAAAACCGGTATCGTATTTGATCAAGTTTCCTTTTTATACCCTGGGTCAACAAATGATTCTCTAACAGATATTAGTTTCGAAATTCCTGCGGGTGAAAAACTAGCAATCGTTGGCGAAAATGGATCGGGAAAAACTACATTAATCAAATTGTTGACTCGTTTGTATTCCCCAACTAAAGGAAATATTTATTTAGATGGAATCAATCTTGTTGATTGGGAAGAAGAATCATTAAGAGAAAGATTTGGAGTTATTTTTCAAAATTTTGTCCAATACCAATTTAAGGTTGGTGACAATATTGGAATGGGCGATGTAAATCAAATTCAATCAGAATCAAAATGGATAAGTGCAGCAAAATTAGGTATGGCACACGAATTTGTCACACGTTTGGATTTGGGATACCAAACACGTTTAGGAAAATGGTTCCAAGATGGTAGAGAACTTTCCGGTGGACAATGGCAAAAGATTGCTTTGTCGAGAGCATTTATGAGATCAAAGGCAGATATTTTAATCTTGGATGAACCAACGTCTGCTATCGATGCCGAAGCAGAAATGAAAGTATTCGAACACTTTAGGGAACACACAATGGGAAAAACAGTCATTCTGATTTCTCATCGATTTTCAACAGTAAGAATGGCAGATAAAATTTTGGTTTTAGAACAGGGTAAAAAAACGGAATGGGGAGATCACGAAACCTTACTTTCAAAAAAAGGAAAATATGAAAAACTATTTCGATTGCAACAGGCAGGATATCAATAAGATTACTGGTAACTCCGATACTCATTAAAGAACAGAATCTGATTTAAGGATGGCGTAAGGATGGATGACAAATATTCAAATTTGGGTATGAAAAAACTCAAAGAACTTATTGATTCATTTGGTGAAAGATCAAAAGAAATAGGTTCGGTTGCATCCTCCATTCAACAAGTCGCAAAACAAACCAACTTACTTGCATTAAATGCATCGATTGAAGCAGCTAGAGCCGGTGAACACGGACGTGGTTTTGAAATTGTCGCAAACGAAGTCACAAAATTGTCCTTCCAAACATCGGAAGCGACTAAAAAAATCTCAGAAATTTTATCTAGAATCAATCTAGAAAACTCAGAAGCCAATGCTGATGTTCTCGAAATGGAAAAACAATCCATCATAGAATACGCAGATTTATGGGCAAATAACATTGCAAAAGAATTAGAATCAAAATTCTATATCATGGCAACCTCATTGTATGGCTTAAAATTTTTAATCCAAAGTTTGGTACATGCAAATATAGGTATGAAAAGAGAACACCTCCTACTCATCCTACAAGAATATTTAATACAAAATGAACAACAGTTAGCTTATGCTATTTGTTGTGAGCCAAATGTTATCGATGAAAAGGACCATGAATACATAAACAAAGAAGGTCATGATGCAAAAGGTCGATTTGTTCCCTATTGCCATCGCCACACTGGTCGTATTTCAATTGAACCATTACAAGGTTATGATGTTCCCGGTGAAAATGAATGGTATATCTTACCTCGAGATTTAGGTGAAGATGTGATGATGGAACCTTACGACTATCCTATCGAAGGTAAAACAGTCAAGATGACCAGTTTGATGACTAATTTGTATTTACATTCAAAATTTGCTGGAATTTTAGGCGCAGATTTTTCATTGGAACAACTCCAAAAAGAATTATCACCCAAAAAGATATTTGGGATTGGAACAACCTCTCTTGTAACGTATGAGGGTAATTTTGCTTCACATCCAGAAATTGATCAATTGGGTTCCAAGGTAGAGGGACTTGACACAGAAGCACTGCTAGCCATCCAAAAAGGACACTCCTATACACAAATGGAAACAAACAATTTGGTTCGCATTTTGAAACCAGTGAGAATTGGCCAAAGTAAACGTCCTTGGAGTATACTCGTCGAATTCAATATTATTTCTGTTTTGAAAAAGTAATTCGTCTAATGGTTAATGGATCCAACTTTAGAAGAACAACTAGAATCTCAAATAGTCGCGCTATACAAGGAAAAAGAAGAACTGGAATTAGAATTGGGTTCTTCTGACATAGACGCAATCATTCATGAATTCCAAAACTTACAAAAGGAATTAACTTACCTCTACTCTTTTAAAGAAAATTACAGAACAGTAGACACAAATCGAATTCAAATTGAATCAATTTCTAAAGCCTACATCCCGAATCATAGATTCCATAAAAATTCAAACCAATAGAGAGCATATGGAATTACAATTTATTAAAGAAAAACTTTCTAACCAAAACTTTAAAAATTCAGTCTCCGAAAACATAACTGAATGGATGATTGGATTTGAGCAATCCGAAGAACAAAATACCAATATTCACCTTTGGTTTGATTCGATGATACATCAATTTTTGGATATATTGGATGATGTTGAAATCAAAGAAGAATTGAGTGTTCTAATTTTCTCTAAATATGTTGAACTCAAATGTTATTGGAAACAACTCAACACTCAAATCCAATACCAAAATTTTAACACTGGAGAAGCTGATCCAAATCTAATCATTAAAGCATCTTTAACAACCTACATTCTTATCGCATTAGAACCACTCATTCATGATGAGGACCTAAATGAAATCCAAGAATTCTTAACCAAGCCAATTCGTGAATTGATGATAGAGGAAACTTCGGTTGATAGCCGTCAAAACATTCATGAGGATTCTCTATCAAACCTCTTGGAACAACAGTTACAGACACTCTATTACGACAAAGAAAAATTGTTCACTCAATTACAATGCAATAGTACGCTTGAAGTGATTGCTCTCCTTCAAAATATGAGAGAGCAGGTAAAAAGCCTTCATGCTGAAATGGAAAATTCATGCATTTTGGATGGTACCATTCGGTTTACCGGCAATCGTAGGATTAGAATTCAAAAAATCTAAATCCAAAGAGAGTTGCTTACCCCATTGTTCCTAAAATTCTGGTTTTATGGACATAGACTCTTTGATTCGTGAATTAAAAACACTTTTAGATTCACCAAAAGATCTCGTTACCATACCAGAAGAAAAACGCCTTGAACTAATGATCCTATGTGGGAAAATTTCAAGGCCGGATCGAAATGAAGTTCGTAAACGGAATCGAACTGTTCGCATTGAAAAAAAAGAAAGTTTAAAAACCCAAGAAAAACAAAAGACTGCATTGACAGGAATCAGAAGAGCAAGGGAATCCGCAGTCTTCAAAGCACCACTCCAAATTTCCAATTCAGCTGGATGGTCATGGGAAAATGCCACCGAATTATCCCAACCTAAGCCTTGTTATATTTGCAAAACTCCCTTTACAAAATTACATTTTTTTTATGACTCGATGTGCCCTAATTGTGCGGAACTCAATTACTCCAAACGATACCAAACAGCTGATTTAAGAGGGACCGTAGCCGTTATCACTGGTTCGCGATTAAAAATTGGATACCAAGCCACATTATTATTATTACGAGCAGGTGCTCGAGTGATCGCGACGACAAGATTTCCGAACGATTCAGCGATTCGATTTTCAAAGGAATCTGATTTTCATTTATGGAAAGACCGATTACAAATCTTTGGTTTGGATTTAAGGCATACACCAAGTGTGGAAATATTTTGTAAATTTTTGGAAAACCACCTGGAAAGATTGGATATCCTGATCAATAATGCTGCACAAACCGTAAGAAGACCACCTGGCTTTTATTCTCATTTGCTCGAAACAGAAAAAATTTCAATTGCCGACTTACCTTCTGAAGTACAAAAACTATTAAGTTTTTACCAACACTGTAAAAATGAATTAGATTCCTACCGTTCTGACTCAGAAATGAAAGACACTGCAACTGCGTTAGCCGTTAGCTGGAATCATAAAACTCCAGGTGTTGGGATCCGTTCTTCTGCTGTACTTTCGCAAATCCCGTACTCACATGACAATTCACATGAGTTGGAATCCGTATTCCCAGAAGGAAAATTAGATGCTGATTTACAACAGGTGGACCTCCGAAAAACAAATAGTTGGCGACTAAAACTTGGGGAAATTAATACATCTGAAATGATAGAAGTCCAACTTGTAAATGCTGTAGCACCTTTTGTTCTATGCAATCGATTGGTGGGTATTATGCGTAAGGATATTACTGGCAAAAAACATATCATCAATGTCTCAGCAATGGAAGGAAAATTCCATCGATTTAAAAAAGAAGACCGTCACCCACACACAAACATGGCAAAAGCGGCGCTTAATATGATGACTCATACCTCAGCAGAAGACTTTGCAAAAGATGGCATTTTTATGAACGCTGTTGATACTGGTTGGGTTACTGATGAAGATCCAATAGAACTTGCAAAACGAAAACAAGACCTTCATGATTTCCAACCTCCTCTGGATATTGTGGATGGGGCAGCAAGGGTCGTTGATCCTTTGTTTGACGGAGTCAATACGGGCAAACATTGGATTGGTAAGTTTTTAAAGGACTATTTCCCTATCGACTGGTGAAATAGTCCTTATCTCGAACACCCACAAACCCTTTCCCCTCAACCTCCCTACTTCCCAAAAGTAGCTTCCTCAAAGGTTCACTATATCTTACATTTCCCAGCAGACTCATCTCATCGAGGTACAACTGACTCCACTTAGGACTTATATAACTATAGCTTCTAAAACTTTGCTTCAAAATATTATTACGAGCTTCTGCACCATTACTAGAAACGCCTTCCTTTGTAATCCACCTCTCTCTGCTCATATTATAACGAGGATCACCACTACGCTTACTGTGATTCACCATCCTATGGTTCTTCCTGTCCCAAATAAATGTGTAACCCTCATCTGTGAACAAGATAGTATCTCTAGGTATCTTCTCATCTAAGTCCTTGCCTAAGTAACTCTGATTATTCAAAGGTATGGATTTATAAAAAGTCATTCCATGATTGATGCCAACTGTGTGGACTAATACTCCCTTCTGATCTCCTCCCAAACTATTAGAAAGATAGATGCTACTGGAGCCAGTTTTATACCGCCTACTTCGGTGTTTGTTGGCTCTCAAACTGGAACTATAGAGCACTACGCTATCTGCCACCGCAACTGGTTCATTCTTAATCACTTCCCTTAGATCACCATTTTTGCTTAATTTTATTGGGTTTTTCTCATTATGATCTTTTAACTCTTCATACAATTGTTTCTGTAACTTCTCATTTATAAGGCTAAATACAATCTGGATTCTACGCTTTAAGTAATATGCTGACTTGTATGGAATATTTAACTTTTTACTAATCTCTTTAGAAGTAACCATCTTAGGGTATTGTAAAATCTGATCCTCTAAAATGTATGAGAAATAACTAAGTGGTAATTTATAATCCTCTAATGGTGTATGTGCTGTAATGCTGATTTGCTTATGGCAACTACTACACCTCGCAACTGTTGGTCTATTTTTTACTTTTAAGAATCTAAGGTTAGGCTTAGGGCAATTGCAAGACTTTGGAAATAAGGTGGATAGGATCGTAAGGGTTCTAATAGAGTAATGGTGATCTAATTCAGGAGTAGATTTTAGAGGGTTTATGTAGTCGGAGTAAGGTGTTTTGAGTGGTGTTAGAAGAGATGATGTATTACGAGTGGGACGTGGGCGGAGTTTTCCCTGTGCGTAGCCTTCTGCGGAGTCAGGGGAAGCGTAGCGAGAGGCAGGAGTGACATCCTCTGAAGACGCTGGAGAATCTAGCGGCGGTGAGGTGTCTGCTCCGTTTGTGGGTGTTCGAGATAGACTTCGGTGAAATTCAATTTATTTGCTTTGTAATTTTGCATACAATGTAGCAGGTGAATAACCAAAATATGGTGGAATTACACCTACCTCATCTTTTAATACGAGTGCAATGATTGCATAGTGATGAACCGTGTGGGAAACCAAGAATAAAAGTTCCCTTTCAATTGTGGATGTGACAATCGGAGTTGGAAAGTCTGGATTATAGTTTTGCGAAACTAGTATTTGCCCAAGTGGCAAATATTTTGTTTCGAAAAAAGTGAATAACTCGTGCAAACGATTGATTGCATGAAGTCGGTTCTCTTCCAGCGAAGGGTCACGTTTTCTCTTATCATAATCAATGTGACCCATCTGAATCCCCTCAAGAAACATTTGGTAATGTTCAATTACGTGGCGAATATGTTCACCAACACTCGATTCAGAATTATTTTGTTTTTGAAGATACATTCGATCAGAAAGGGAAGAGAGTAAGGCGATTCCTTGTTCCAAAAGAATTCCATTGTCGTTTCCCATTGATGACATGCTAATGAGTTTAGACTGCTTTTTGATTGGATGAAAAGTGTAATTTCTCTCATTTTTTAATTTTTTCTATTTTTTCTGTGAAGATTCAATTGGATCCGAAACAAAAAACCCTAATACCAAACAAGTAGAATCAAATCTCCAACCCTTCTCTCTGGATTCTAAATCTTTTTGCGAATTCTTGAGTTTTATTATATTGACTGACTAGTCAGTATCTTTGTTTATGGAATTTAATAGGATTATGGTTTATCTTCTTTTTGGATTACTTCTCGTAATTTTTGGATCCTTATTAGGTGTCCCTGATGCCCCATTCCCACAAGGGGATGAAATCATGCACATAAGATCCGTTCGTGAGAGTTTAGAACTAGGAAGTTACCTTTTACCTTCCCTATCTGGTTTACCGAATCCATACAAACCACCCCTTCTTTTCTGGATGGGAATGGTCTCAGATTCTTTCTTTGGAGTCCATTACCTGTCGGAACGATTGGTGAGTTTCGCTTTTGGAATCGGTACAATAGTGTTACTGTATCGTTTGGTATTTGCCATTACTAAATCCAAATCAGAAACTTTACTGACTACTTTACTCTTTGGTTTTTCCTTTTTATCACTCAAATTTTTTGGGCTTCTCATGATGGAAGGGCCAATGGTCTTCTTTTTACTTTTTTATTTTTATTCTTTTTATTTTTACAAACAAACAAAACAAACTTCTTATCTCATTATAGGGAGTTTGGTTACAGGCATAGGGTATTTATTAAAAGGACCAATCATCCATGTGTATGTCTTTTTTATACTTCTCAGTTATTTTTATGTGAAAGTGATTCGCCTTCGAAATGGCAAAATCACATTCCAGTGGAACCAGATCGTCCGAGAAAAATTCCTACTATTTTCATCTGTTTTGACCTTTGTTATCCCACTACTTTGGATATCCTTTTTGTATTTCCAAATACCCTCTGGAAAGGATTTGCTTCGTTTTTTCTTTATCACTGAAAACATTGGAAAGTTTTATTCTTCCAACCAATCGGGATTACGAATTTGGATGGGTTGGTTCATTTACACAATTCCATTTACCATTCCGTTTATGCAGTTGGTTTGGAATTCAATCCGTTTCCCAAAACAAAACAAACACAAGATTTATGTATCAACATTACTTGTTTTTTTCTTATTGGTTACCTGTTTACATCTTCTCCCAAACAGAAAAGATCCATACTATGTAACTCCATTTATTAGTTTTTTATTCTTACTTACGTCCATGCAAAGAGTATCATGGCAAACTCTTCTTCTTTCAAAGATAAATCGATACAGTATACTCGTAATTTATTTTATCTTATTATTCCTTTCGATTGTCTTACGATTACATACTTTGTTTATTTTTTCTATAGTAGGAGTTCTTATCATCGTTAGCTCACTATGTTTTTTTCAAAGTGTTAATAACCAATGGAGAGCTATACTGATCACACAAATCCTTGTGATCCCAATGATCATTTTTTTCCTACTCAAACCACTTTCCGATCCAGATCTACGTGAGGTGGCAAAAGTGGTTGGTGAAAATTCTGTCTGTGTTGTGGCTGAGAATCCTTGGACCGCAATGGACGTTCAAAACAAACTCATGAGTGCAAAGATCAAATTTGCATTGCCACTGACAATTGAAGAGAATTGTTCCGAAGCAATTTATTTGATAAGTTTTGTGGAAACAAACGTTCCCAAAGAATTTAGCCGAGTGAGCTCCTGGTTCCAATGGAAACAACACCTACAAATGAATGTAAGGTCATTATTAACTTCTGTTTTTAAAATGGAAAAACAGAAATTCCAAACGGAAATCAGTTTATGGAAAAAAGGAAGTTTGGAATGAAAAAATACGGAATACTGATATTACTCTTATTTTTTGTTTCGATTTGGGATTTTTCCAAAGATAACCTTCCCAAGTTCGGACAAAAAGTAACTAAAATGGAAGCACCTCAATGCAAATACATGTGCGAAAAGATTAACAACTGTTTAAGTAAAGAACAAAAAAAACAACAAGATCCAAAATTAGTTCAATTTGCCTGTGAAATTCTCTGTTCCAAACAATACCAATTGTTTAACGGATGTTCCAATGCAATTCTTACTTCCTGCCATGCAGGAGAGGTGTGTATTAAAAACTTAACCAAGGGGCTTTTTTAAAAGTATAAAGTTGAATGACCGGTCATGAAAGATAAAACAAGTATCATACTCCCAACATATAACGAAGCAGGAAATATTAAAAACTGTGTTGAAACCATCACGAAAGTCTTAGAAAAAGATGGCCTTCCATTTGAAATCATCATTGTTGATGATAATTCACCTGATGGAACTTTTGAAGTTTCCAAAGTTTTAGCAAAATATGATTCTCGCGTGAAACCATTTGTTAGGCTCACGGAAAAAGGATTAAGTTCAGCAGTTACCTTTGGTTATAACAAAGCGGAAGGAGACAAATTTGTAGTTGTTGATGCCGATTTCCAACACGATTACTCCAAAATTCCAGATGTGATACGGCTTTTGAGAGATAATGATATTGTAGTTGCGACACGAAGGAGTCAAGATGGCGGATATGGAAATTTTCCCGTCTTACGAAAGTTAGCAAGTCTATTTGCAACAAAAATATCAGAATGGTTATTTCCAGTAAAAATTTCAGACCCTATGAGTGGGTTTTTTGGAATTCGAAAAACAGTTTACTTGGACACAAAAGATAAACTACACCCAAGGGGTTACAAAATTCTTTTTGAAATATTGGGTGTCGTGAAAACAGATAAAATCGCAGAAATTGGTTATACATTTGGACTTCGCACTTGGGGCCATTCCAAATTAGATTCAGGTGTGATCTTTTATTTCCTTTGGGATTTGATATCGATCAAATGGTACCAATGGAGGCAATCTCATCACTTTTTCTTTGGATCAAAAGGAAGGAATTCCCACATCCATCCCTAAGCAAACTTTAGCAATTGGATCAAAAATATATGGGAAAAGAAAAAATTTAAAAACCGTTTTTTTCGCTTGTACTCTAATGTATTTCGATTGGATTCCGTATATCTTTCTGTGAGGGACAAAATGGTTTCAGAACTTACAAAAGAAAAAAATTACCGAATCGAAGTGAGTAGTTTGGATTTGTATTCTGCGCAAAACTTAGAAGAGGACATGACAAAACTCTTTCAAAATGATTTGAGTGTGATTTATATTGATTTCTCCAATGTGGAAGAAGTTTCCTCTGCCGTACTTGGACTCCTCTTATACAAAAAAATGATGTTTCAAAAACAAGGTGTGAGACTTTTTCTTACAAATGTAAAACCTCAGATTCAAAAAATCTTAAAAATTTTAAACCTGAGTTGTCATTTACTAGCATGAACTCACTACAAATTACATACCAATGATGATACCAGAATGTGCTGGTAAGTGCAATTTTTTCCCATCCCAATCCGCTCCGCCAAAACCATAGATTATTTTTCCCTTTAGATCCACATTCAAATCCTTCTGACTTTCACCAAAGTTGAGGAATACTTGAAGTCGTTGTTTCTTAAACCTTCTTTCAAAACTCAAAATAGTTGGTTCATCTGTACGATTGATTTCTAAACTACCAACTCTAACGACATCGAAATTTTTTCGTAAATGAAACATTGTTTGGTAATGTTTCCACAAGGAATTTGGATCATTTTTTTGTCCGAATACAGTATCCCCAGATTGAAAGGATTCAACCGGTAACCAAGGTTTGCCATTTGTAAACCCAGCATTTTTTGAATCATCCCATAACATGGGGAGTCGGCAATTATCTCGATTGATGTAAATTCCCAAAAGTTTCGTTAAAAACAAAGGAACAAATCGATTCATCTTGGCAATGGGATCTTTCCCAAAAAAGTTGGAGAGTTTTCCTTCCTTTCTACCAATTTCTTCTCCATAATAAACAATCGGAACTCCTCTTGCCATAAATTGAAAACAAACAAGAAGTTTTGCTTTGCGTATGTCTCCACCTAACCGATCAATATATCTCCTTTGGTCATGGTTACCTAATACATAAGTAGGCGTAAAAGGACTTGGGAAAACTTCTTCATTTTTTTGGAGCAGTTTTCGAAAAAAATCTGCATTGTAAGAAAAGTGAATTAACTCAAACTGAAATACCAAATTGAGACCATCTGATTTTTCACCTAAAAATGATTTTAAAACTTGGTCACTTCCACTCACTTCGCCGATGAGAAAAGGTTTTTGTTTGTATTTGGAAATGTGTTTTCTTACTTCTTTTGCAAACGAAAATGATTCTGGAAGATTGAGGTTATACTGTTTTTTTTGGAAAAACGCCTCATCATGGTTATCTGGTGTTGGGAAAAATCTTAGACTAAAAGGATTATCACGAAAACTATCATCTTTATAGATGGAATTGAAGATATCCAGACGAAACCCATCGACTCCTTTTTTTAACCAAAAATCCAAAACTCCAAACATGGTTTTTTTGACTTTTGGATTCCTGTAATTTAAGTCTGGTTGGAAAGATAAAAAGTTACTATAATAGTATTCATCAGTTCCTTTGTCATAATTCCAACCTGATTTACCAACCATCGAAATCCAGTTATTCGGTGGTTTTTTAGTTCCCTTTTTCCAAATGTAAAAATCTCGTTTGGGATTCGAAGTGGATGATTTTGATTCTAAAAACCATGGGTGTTTGTCAGAAGTATGGTTCATCACCATATCCAAAACCACTCTCATTTTACGTTTATGGATTTCTCGAATCAATTGTTCACAATCGGCCATCGTCCCGAATCTGGGATCAATGTTTGTATAATCTGCGATATCATAACCAAAATCTTCGCCTGGGCTAACGTAAAAAGGGGAAAACCAAATGGTTTCAACGCCTAAGGATTGGATCTCGTCCAAACGTCTGAGGATTCCCTTTAAATCACCGATCCCATCTCCATTGGAATCCTGGAAGGACCAAGGGTAAATTTGATAAATTGAAGTTTGTTTCCACCATTCCATTTTGTTTTCCATGACTTTTCTAAAACTGCCTTGTTATTTCAGTTGCCTCTTACCTAAATACCAAATTTCTGTTCTTTATACAAGCAGGTAGCAATGGATAAAGAAAAAATCAAACTTTCCGGTTTTAACAATCTGACAAAAGTTTTGAGTTTTAACCTCTACGATTTTTGCATCACACTCGATGACGAACAAAAAGGTAGATATGTAACATATATCCACGACAAGTACAATGCGAGTAAAATTACAGAAATCTCCAAAGAGATTGTGAAACGCATTGATGCCAATATCCTCTCTGTTTCCGCACAAGATTACGATCCTGTGGGTGCCTCTGCTATGGTTCTTATGAGTGATGTGAAGGGTGGAGGAAATCCAATCCCATCGACACAGGTTAGTATGCATTTGGACAAATCGCACATCACTGTTCACACCTACCCTGATGCGGCAGATCCAGATGGAATCTGTTCTTTCCGAGTGGACATTGACATTTCGACCTGCGGAGAGATCATCCCACTTGACTCCATCAATTTCTTATTTGAAGCATTTGAATGTGATGTGGTTTATATTGACTATGTGGTAAGAGGTTATACCAGACTTGCAGATGGTAAAAAGATCTATAACGATCATCACTTTAATTCGATCTTGGATTTTATCAAACCAGAAGTGAAAAGAAATTATACTTACCTCTCTGACATCAATATGCCTCAAGATAACACTTGGCAAACTAAAATGATGATCCGAGAACTTGGACCTGAAAATTATTTGTTAAACCCTGAGGACATCTCTCATCCAGATGTTCCGAACAAAATGAAACTTCTAAGAGAGGAAATGAAAGAAGTGTATCATATGATCCATTAATTGGATTTTTTTTACTCTTTGTTCATTTCTTTTTGAATTTGGATCCAATCATCTTCACCAAGTTTGGGAAGTGCATACACAACTTTCCGATTTGGTGGGATGAGAAAAAATTGAGTCCCATGTTCGTCTTTTTGTTTGAGAACGGGATGTTCTGGTAAATACGCTCCGAGCCTTCTATAAAACTGTACTTCTTCCGCTGATTTTGGCCGTAAGGCTTGGATTGCTAAAGACGTTTGATAGTACGCCAAATAATTTTGGATACCTTCTTCTGTTTCTTTAGGATCAGTAACCAAAAAATAAAATGAAAATTTTGTATTTGGGAATCGCGATTGAAATTGCCTGAGATTTTCCAAGGCAATCGGACATTTTTTACCACAACCAACTAACCCAGGATAAATGACTATCCAATTTGGTTTAGGTACCGAATCAAATTGGAACTCACAGATCTCACAAGGGATCTTTCGGTATGTACTGGAAAAAAAATGGAGTAAGGAACTAATTCCTACAAAAAGAAAAACAACAAAGACCCAAAGTAGTCTTTGGATCCATCTTTTAAGTTCCATTCCCTGTTTCAATCATAGCAGAAAGTGTTTCGACTGAATCTTTTAAATTTTCAAAGATTACATTGCCTTTATCGATAAAAGAAATCATTTCCGAACTTGTATTCAAATTGGTTTGTGTTTTCAAATTTAAATCCATTATCGAATCTGAAATTTCAAGCATACTTGATGATTGTTCTTTGCTAGAAAGTTGCATTTCCTGTGCAATTTGATCCAGAGTGGTTAAGGCATTTTCTTGTTTTTCAAAAGCAGAAAGAGTTCCCGAAATTTTTTCTGTTAACTCACCCATTCCTACTTCCGATGCCAAAATAGATTTCACAAAACCTTGGACCGTTTGGTTGATTTGGTTTGATTGTTTAAAACTAACTTGGATTGCCGATTTAATTTTACCAGAGATAGTAGAAATATTCTTTGTGGCATCCGCTGTTGAATCAGCAAGTTTTGAAATCTCGGAAGCAACAACGGCAAACCCTCTTCCAGCATCACCTGCTCTTGCAGCTTCAATTGAAGCATTTAACGAAAGCAAGTTGACCTTTTCAGCAATATCGGAAATCAAATCTAAAATTTCTTCCATTTTTTCAGAGTCATCCACAGCCACTTCCATTGATTGGTACAAGGTAGAAAATTCTGTTTCCGTTTTTTTGACACTCTCAGCAGATTCTTGGATTTTTGCTCTCATCACTTCCAAAGATTTCACAAAACCTTCATTCAAATTGAATAAGTTTCGGTTGAGTTCCTCTACTGTTTTTACTTCATTAATTTGTCGATTGGATCCTTCCAATATCAATTGGCTAGAGGCAGTTGTTTCTTCTGTTGCTGCTGAAATTGCTTCGATGGAAGAGGATTGATCTTGGAAGGAAGATTCAAACTTTCTGACAGCAGTTGTGATCAAATTCGAATTTTCAATATAGGATTTTGTTCCTTGCGAAACTTCGTCGATGGCAGCAGTGACACCCGCCATCACCGTTTCTAAATTTGTTTGGGTTTCTATCTGTAACCTTAGGTCTAAAACAGAAAGATAAGAAAAATAAATTAGAATTCCCGTTTCCATCACAACAAAAAGTGCATGTGTGATCACAATTTCTAATCCCGTTCCATAACTATAAACAATTACTTTGGTATTCAGAAATTCAACACCAAACTCTTGGAGGTAATTTCCAACTAAGTGGTGTATGGCGATTGTCAAAGCAGCAACTAGTAATACACGCCAGTCCTCATACACAAACAAAACTGCAAGGGCACTAAACACATGAAAATGCATTTCGATGCGCCCAAATTGTGCTTGGATGAGTAGAGCACTGAATAACATAAGAGCAGCTCCATTCCAAGCTCTTAAGAAAAAACTTCCACGTAAAAATCGATAGAACAAAAACGAAAGAGTGGCAATGATGACAGCAGAGATTGTGACAACTAAAGTAGCACCATAACCAAGAGAGAGTAAAAAAACGAGGGGAATGTGAGCAAAAATTGCCCAGACAAAAAACGTATCAACTTTTTTTTGGCGTTCCAATAGAACCGCTGCCAATCTTAAATCCATTAGTCATTAGACGAAATATTCTAAATAAAAACGAGTCAATAAATGTAGATAGATCCATCTTTTTACCTTTCGGTAAATTAATTATATTCGATATCGGTGAATGTACGGGAAGGATTGAGTGGTATATCTGACACGAAAGGGTCTTATGATGGCTTACGAATTAAGTCGTAGAATTTTTCAAATTCTTACTTTTTCCATCCTTAGTTTCTACTTTCTCTCTTGCCGTTCGGAAAATCTCCTGTAAACTAGTGTCTTAGCAGGTACATTTTGGAACCAATCTCAGATTTCGGCGAAACAGAAAGTTCTCTTTCAAACAATGTTTCAGAACCTTCATACTTTATCTCATTACCAAAAAATATAGCGAGTTATTCCCTCACCTCCCAAGCAATTTTAGAAGAGTTACGTGTGCGCCACAGACGACTGGAGATGCATGGTAGTGCCGAAATCACTCCTACCTTATTTCTCACTTTGGAATCCATTCCAGAACTATTATCCAAACAAGTCCAATTAACGGAAACACACAAAACCAATGGTGCAATCAAAGAAGCTCTAAAAGAATTAGCAGGACTCACAGAACATAATAAAGAACCTGTCGTTTATTTTTATCCTTTTATCCTACTTGTGGACCAAAAATTAGTTTTTCGATTGAGTATGATCTCTCCGCAATCGAAAGAAAAAACAGATGTAGTTCCTTTTCGAAGGTCCTGTTTTAAATATAGCATTGATTTGGTGGATATTTTACTTAAGAATCGATCCAATCGAGATCTTATCTTAGAAGAAGAAAACCCAGGAAGTACTTTACTGCGAACCGACCAAAAGGGAAACGTATATTTTTTTCCAACTAAACTGAGTTTTGAATCGGAATTAGAAATGATCCTTCGTTCGAGTATGGAACCTTTTGGACCCTTACCAACAAAAGATTTTATTTTAGATGTTGTGACAAGAGGGAAAGAAACTGCCAAATTGGTAGAGATCGTACCTGGTTACCATTTTGTATTACCGAGTAGTTCTTCTCATCCTGAATACATAAAACATCTAGCAGTACAATTAGATGGACTCAAACAATTTGCCTTTCCCTACTTAAAACGATTTGCAAAAGAAAACAAATACGAAGGTTACTTAGAAAAACTAACCGAACTCGAAACAAAACTTCCTAAAAAAACAGAAGAACTATTGAGTTCAGCTCAAAACTACATCCAAGAAATCAGTTCCTTACTCGGAGAATTTCCATTTGATAAAATAACAAACGAAGAATCAATTCGAATCAAAAATGGAATCCAAGATAGCATCATCATTTTGAACAAACTTTCTCGATTTTTAACAGAACAAAAAAAAGAAGATGCAGAAGACGAATTATTTTCTCTAATTCAACTTTTGAGTACAAAAATAGAAGAAAACACAAAAAACACTCTTACCCTCACCAAACTGAACTTATTCGCTGAAATCAAAACATTAAATTTAAAATCCGATTCAGAAAAAAAAAGAGCCATCGAAAAAATAGTCAAAACTTTATCTGACACTTACGGTTGTTTGGAGATGAAAGAAGAAGATTACCATGTCCTCTTTGCTCTTGACCAAAAATATCTTTCCAAAGTGGAAGAAAACACTCTTATCTTAGCAAAAACAAATTCTGAGTATCGAAATGAACTGCCCATACTCGACCAAATTCGAATCATCTTAAAAAATAGATCAGACATATCCATTGACAAAGTTGAAATAGAAGATTTTTCCAAAGAAGAAGATAAGGAAGAAATCACTGAGACTCCAAAAGAACCAAGAATTTCGTTCTCTGCTCTGCAAGAAAAATTCCATGTTCCCATTGGAGTTTTTAGTTTCTTAACACTGGCCTCCGTTGTCACAATCATTTCCCTACTCCTTGGAAGTTTAGAATACATAGGGAGTGGATTTTTATTCAGTTTTTTCTTAGGACTGATTTTAGGTTATTTGTACAGAAAAGACGGAAAACCAAAACCAAAGATAGAGAAACAAACGACGGGAAAACAAAAAGAGAACCGATCACTGAACATTGCCAAGGTGGCAGAAGCCTTTATTTATCCAAAAAAATTCAATAGCATCGCAGAAAAAGTATACGATACAAAACGTTTGCGTAACCACATAGAAGAATGTGTGGAAGATATCAAATTGGAACTTTCACCAGCGGACCAAAAAAAAGACACAAATAAAATCGTCGCAGAAATCGAACATGCTATTTTACAAATCTCTGTGGTGATCAAAATTCCAGATGCCATCCAATTAAAAAACAGGTCCAAGGAACTCATCCTTTCCAAAGCAGACTTTCGTACAATTTTATTTCGCACCCAACTGGCAGAATACTATCGTAAAGAAGCCAGTTTGTATAAATCGGACCGCGCCCAGATGGATTACATTCAGTTTATCATCCGCGAATTGGAATTTGGCTATAATAAATATTTGAAGTAAAAATTCTGGTCTTATGAAGTTGATTGTTTCTCCCATTTGTTTTTTGTCCTTCGTCGTTTTGTTTTCCTTTGGTTGTAAAAAGGAAGTGGTGGATGCAAACATTTGGTTTGAAGAACACAAAGAAGATAGAGTCCTCAATCTTTCCAATAAAGAAGTGGGAGTTTTACCAACTTCGGTTGGAAACTTAAACAAGGTAGAAGAACTCACCCTGCAATACGATTCACTCACTACGTTACCAAAAGAAATTGGAAACTTAAAACAACTGAAAATCCTAAATCTTTTTGGAAACCCCCTTACAACTCTTCCAGAAGAATTGGGAAATCTGGAAAACTTGGAAGTATTACTTCTAGGCAGAACCGAATTAAAAGAGATCCCCCCCGTTTTAGCAAAGTTGAAACATCTGAGAACCCTTGCCCTTGATGAAACCAAAGTGCAACTAACAGAAGCGGACGTCGAAGTGATCGCAAACCTCCCGTCTTTGGAAATCCTTGACTTAAGCCTTATGAGAGAATACAAAACTCTCCCTAAAAACTTGGCAAAACTTTCCTTTCTGAAACAACTCATCTTACAAAAAACTCTTTTGGAAAAATCGGACGTTGCACGACTGCGAGACGAGTTACCGAAAGTTCGCGTAAAACTATAAACAATTTGATTATTTTTTCCGTTTTCTCTTTGGCCTAGAGTTCAAACACTGGTCTTACTATGGCCAAACCAGAAACGGAAAATCCTTATTCTAAAACAGTTCTCCTTCCTGAGACCAATTTTCCCATGAAAGCCGACCTGGCAAAACGTGAGCCGGGCCAAATCCAAATTTGGAAAACAGAAAAAGTTTTCCAAAAGATGAGAGAAATTCGAAAAAACAAACCATCCTTTGTTTTACATGACGGGCCACCGTATGCGAATGGAAATTTCCATGTTGGTCATTCACTCAATAAAATTCTAAAAGACATCATCATTAAATCCAAAACTCTTTCTGGATTCCAAACAGATATGATCCCTGGTTGGGATTGCCATGGACTTCCAATCGAAGTACAGGTGTTAAAGAATCTTGGAAAAGAAGCAAGGAACACAAGTCCAAGTGAACTGAGAAAAAAATGCAGAGAGTATGCCGCTGAGTTTGTTGGCAAACAAGGAGAAGACTTAAATCGTTTCCTTTGTTTTTGGGACGAAGATCACAAATACCTCACCATGGCTCCTGAATTTGAAGCAAGGATAGTCGAAGTATTTGGTTCTCTTTTTGAAAAAGGTTACATCTACAAAGGGAAAAAACCTGTGTATTGGTGTATTGATTTAGCAACGGCTCATGCGGAAGCAGAAATCGAATACCAAAACCATGTTTCACCTTCTATCTATGTAAAGTTTGCTGTTAAAGGGGAAACAGATACCTATTGCCTCATCTGGACTACAACTCCTTGGACACTTCCAGCAAACCTTGCCATTTGTTTTAATGAAGAACTTCCTTATTCCCTTTTCCAATCAGATAGTCATGGCCGTCTCATCCTTGCCGATGGATTAAAAGAAGCAGTAGAACAAAAAACAGGGATCACTCTTACCAAAATCAAATCCCTATCAAATGCCGACCTAAAACAAATGGTATTCCTCCATCCATTTTTAGAACGTGAGTCCATTCCCCTTTTTGGAAACCATGTCACACTGGATGCAGGAACTGGTTGTGTACACACTGCACCAGGACACGGAACAGATGATTATCGTGTGGGAACTGCAGCGGGACTTCCAACACTTTCTCCAGTAGACGATTACGGCCGTTATACGGACGAGTTTGAGATGATGAAGGGCATCAAAATTTGGGACGCAAATCCAAAGATTGTAGAACTCCTAAGAGAAAAAAATGCTCTTGTCCATTTTTCAGAATTCACTCACTCCTATCCTCATAGTTGGAGGAGTAAAAAACCACTCATCTTCCGTGCTACACCACAATGGTTTTTTTCCATCGACCACAATGGTCTCCGTGAAGAATCACTGAAAGCAATCGACAAAGTGCAATGGATTCCAGATTGGGGGATCACTAGGATTCGATCTATGGTGGAATCAAGACCTGACTGGTGTTTGTCGAGACAAAGAAACTGGGGTGTGCCCATCCCTTCCTTTACTTGTAAGTCTTGTGGACAGACCCATTTGGATGACAAAACCATCCAACACTTCATCCAAATTGTAAAAAAAGAAGGGATCGAAGTTTGGTATGAAAAAGATGCCAAAGACTTACTACCACAAGGAACCAAGTGTATCAAATGTGGATCCGATGACCTCAAACAAGACAAAGACATTTTAGATGTTTGGTTTGATTCAGGAGTTTCCAGCTTTGCCGTGTTTGGCGATTCTATAGGAAAAGAACCTGCCGATTTGTATTTGGAAGGATCGGACCAACACAGAGGTTGGTTCCAATCTTCGCTTTGGCCATCGATGGCAATCCGTAAAACCCCACCTTATAAGTCCGTTCTCACTCATGGTTATGTGTTAGATGAAAAAGGACATGCCATGTCCAAGTCTCTTGGAAACGTGATCAATCCAACAACAGATATCATCAACCAATACGGTGCTGATATTTTACGACTTTGGGTGAGCACACAAGACTTTCGTGATGATGTCAAAATTGGAAAAGATTCCATTAAAACTGTCTCCGAAGCCTATCGAAAGATCCGAAATACCTTCCGGTATTTACTAGGAAATACAAGTGCGACAACACTTGAATGGAATCTGAAAAAAGATGACCTAGAAACCATTGACAGGTACTACCTTCACAAACTGGCAAAACTCAATGAAGAAGTGAAAAAACTTTATGAAACCTACCAGTTCCACCAAGTCTACCACAAGATACTTGTGTTCTGTACGGTCGATTTATCACAAGATTACTTCGAAATCATTCGTGATCGTATGTATTGTGATGCGAAAGAATCCAAAACAAGACGTTCTTCCGAATACACACTTGCTGTGATTTTGGAAGTTCTCTCCAAACTTCTGGCTCCAATCCTTTCGTTCACAACGGAAGAAGTATGGTCTACCTTTGGGAAAAAAGATTCTGTGTATTATGCTGATTTTTCAGACCTAACAGAATGGGTGGATGAGTCACTCGAATCCGAATTCAAACCTGTGTTTGCAACAAAGGAAGACGTACAAAAAGCATTAGAAGAAGCAAGGAAATTAGGAAAACTGGGTAAATCTCTGGAAGCGGAAGTGTTCATCCCTGGAAACTCCTTACAAAATTCAAAGTTTTCCAAAGACGACCTGAGTTTATTTTTTGTGGTATCGGAAGTCTCCTTTGATCAGAAAGAAATCAGTGAAGTATTTTCGGAATGGAAAGGAGAATCAGGTTCCATCCAAATTCGAAAACCTCACCACGAAGAATGCCCACGTTGCTGGCGCCATGTTTCGGAAAAAGAAGGAATTCTTTGCAAACGTTGTGAGGAAGTGGTTTCCAAACTATCCCCTAAGTAAAGTTAGGGGACTGAATTTAGAATCACTATCATAAGTTCAGTTGGAAGTGAAACCTGTCTACTGTCATGCGGGAGACAGGTTTTTTATTTGTTTTCCTTTTTCTGTTTCCACTTTCGTAAAAACCTTCCTAAGATAATTTCGGATTCAGAAAGGCCTGTGTAGGTAGCAATTGCAAAATACAAAATAACCGCTGGAAGCATCGAAAGAGATAAACTCAACCGACTGAGATTGGCATAACTAAGACCAAGTGTATTCGTTCCCCAATTTTGTAAGTTTGGTTTGATCACCCATTCTGAAAACACAAGCCAAAAGAATAGTCCAAAAAGTGCAGGCACCATTTTCAATACCCGTTTTCCCACAGTGGCAAAAGGAATTCTTACTTGGTGTGCTTTTAAATAAAATAGTAATAATGATGAAGTGACTATGGCACTGAGGGCTGAAGCAAGGGCAATGGCAGAGTGTTTCAAAAAAAACATCAAACTAATACTCACAACAACACTAAGGACAAAGGATATCAACTGGATACGAAGTGGAGTTTTTGTATCAGAAAATGCATAATAAGAAGAAACAAGTACCTTATTGATACTATAAAAAGGGATCGCAAGTGAATAAAACACAAGTGGGAAAAATGCTGTCAGTGTAGCAAGATGGTCCCAACGTCCACCGTAGTAAATGGAATCCAAAACCGTTTCCCCAAGAACCGCCAAACCAATGCTTGCTGGCAGTGTTAAAAAAAACGCAAATGACAATACATCTGCTATTTCTTTAGGAACATTTTCTTCCCTTCCTTCTCGTAAATCCTTCAAAAGAGAAGGAAGGATTGTAGTCGCAAGTGCAACTCCAATGATCCCTGTAGGGAGTTGGACGAGTCTCTGGGAATAATCCAAACTGACAACGGCACCAAGACCTGGGTTTTGATTTTGGATGTAATTGGCAAGAAAGATATCCACAAGAAGTCCAATTTGGTAAAAACTACCTCCTAGGGCCGCAGGTAACATGAGTTTAAAAATTTTTTTGATCGCAGGGTGTTTAAAATCCAACCGAAAGATGGGTCCAAATCCATTCTTGTAAACAAACCATCCTTGCACTATAAGTTGTAATACCCCACCACATACAATTCCATATGCCAGGTAAAAAACTCTGTCCTTAATTTCATGGTAAAAAGGAAACACAAAGAGAAACACTGCCAGATAACTAAAGTTAAGGATGATTGGGGATAATGACGGAACAAAATATTTGTGATGGGAATTGGAAATCGACATAAAAATCGAAGAGAGACTGGCCGTCATGATGAGAAAAAATAGAACTAACGAAAGTTCTACGACTAAATTCCCATATTCGGGTGTACCACCAACAAGAGTAGGCAAAAACTGAGCTGCAAACAGCCAAAAAAAAGTCACAAAAATAGACAAACAAAGGAAAAGAAAACTAAGGACAGTTCCTGCCATCACACGAGCTTCCATCACACCCATTTTTTCATACTCGGAGAATATTGGCATAAAGGACTGGCTTAAGGTTCCTTCTGCCAGGAGATTTCGGAACATATTGGGAAGTCTGTAGGCAACACTAAAGGCGGATGCCACCATTCCTGTTCCAAAACTAACAGCCATAAAGTGGTCACGAATGAGCCCTAAAATTCTTGATAAGAATGTATAAAAAGATAAAGCAAGGGATCGTTTTGTACTCGATTCGTTCCCTGGGACTTTGTTTGTCATACGACCAGATTTTAGATGGGATTTAATTTTTCAAGAAAACGGATAGAACCATTGGGACTCAACTGGAACTGCGTTTTACAACTTGGACATTCATGTTTACCAAATTTAAAAAGCCGTAGCCGTGTCCCACACACTTCACATTGGATGATCCTTTCGACTGTTTCCAATTGTTTGGTTTTCGATTGGATGTAATTTGGAATTTTATCCAATTGAGCCGATTCTTGAGCAGATGCCCCTGATTTATAATGAGAGAATCGCCTTTCCAATTCGGAACTCAATGATTCTTTGATTTCCAGACGGAGTTGGTTTATTTTTTCTTCGAGCACAACTTCCATGGGAGAAGGAGTGGGTTTTGAGTCCGTTGTTTCGTCTTTCAATGATTCTAAAATAGAAACAGGTTCTTTTCTTAGGTTCGGTTTTCCTTCTTCCCTGGACTTACCTGAAAAATAAAATCGAATTTTGTTACTGTCTGATTTTGATTCCTCTCCTCTTTTATTGTGATCCGAGGTTTCGGAAAGGGAAGAAGTTTCCTTTGTACTTGGTTCCATTCCAGAAACATCCATTTGTAACAAAAAGGATTCAGCAGAGTTGTGGTTACGAAAGATAGGAAATTTATCAAAAAGACCTACCAATTTTAATACATCTTCCACTTCCGATTTTAATCCATAAATTGCATACACTGCGTTTGATTTCACAATTTGTTTGTGAATTTTGACAAGGGTACTAATTCCATTGGATGTAATGAATTCAAGTGATCCTAACTGGAATAAAAATTTTCGATACCCTTTGTTCAATTGTGATTCGAAGTAACGATAAAAATCATCAGCACTACTTCCGTCTAAACCACCTTTTAATTGAATAGAAAATACTTTGTCTTTTGATTCCATAATTTATCCTAAGAAAATTGCATCTCTTACTGTATTAGTTTCTTTGGGTTCTGCATTCATTTGGTCAAACACGGGACCACCAGGTAATACTTCAACGTCCGTTGAAAGGTTTGTTTGATTCGCTTCTGTTGATGGATTTTGTTCTTTCAACTCACTCACAGCTTGGATGGAACTTTCCATTGGTTCTAATGTTTTTTTCTGAACCAGTGGTAAGGTTTCACCTGATTCTTTTTCCGTTAACTGGTCTTTTGTGAGGACTAAGGAATACACAACAAATGCCCATGTAAGGAGTAAACTCACAACAAGTGCAATCAATAGGTAATTCAATACCATCCATTCCACAAGTTTCCATTGGTTTTGGAATAATAAACCTAAGTTCCCTCGTTCATAGACAAGGATCACAAGGCCAGATACATCCAATGTCCCTGGTTTGTACAATGGTGTTGTCAGACGAACCGTATTTGATTTTGCTAATGGAAGGTAATTTAATACCCATTCAAAACCATCCCGAACCTTTGGATCTCGTTTGGAATTGAGAATGGGATTCTCACCATTTTCTGGTTCAGACCATTCCCATTTTTTCAACCGAATGCCTTTGCGAAAGAATGTAGATTTTGCTAACTCATCATCAGGTTTTCGTTTTCGGAGTTCTTCCAAAGTATAAATAGTATCAGTAGAAACAAGTAACGTGGCATCTGGAGCATACAAACTTATCTTTAAAAAACGAAACTCTTCTGGATCCTTTTTGGATTGTTCTACATAACGATGGAACATCTTTTCGATTTCCACATAACCATCGTTATTCAACCTTTGTTCTGCACTTTTTGCAAGTGCAAGGCTTAAGTCCCTTGCTCTGTGGTCAGAAATAAACTGTTCCTGGATAAGAGCATTTTGTAAGGACTCATAAAATGTCCAAACCACCCCACTCAGCGCAAGGGTTTCCGAGAGGATAAAAAAGAGTATAAAGGATAGAAAAAAACGTGAATATTTCATGGATCCCCCTTTTACTTTTCGGCCAAATCCACAAAAAGGACATAAGAAATTCGAGGTTATGGGAGAAGGGAAAGGAAGTGTTTTGAAAATCGGAACACAAATTCTTTTCGTTTCTCGGGATAGCCTGCGGAAAGTCCCAAGGCTGATAAGGAAACCATGTCTTCAGACCTTGCCCCACATGGGTTGATGAGAGAGAAAGTAAAGAGAGAATTGATTCCGTTTAAGGCAAAACCAAAACTCGTAAAATAGGATTTCGCATAAATCCCTTCTGAGATCAGTTTTTTCTTCGAATCCTTTGTATACAAACCAGGAGATTTTGGATTCTCTTCCACATCTAAACCCCAAGTATCTTTAACAGCTACCACCAAACTTTCGTTTAAGTTTCGCAAAAAATCTCCTAAACTTAAGCCCCTTTTTTTTAAGTCAATGTGGAGGTAACCGACAATTTGCCCTGGTTCATGGGCTGTAAAATCCCCACCTCTAGGCAGACTGACAAAGTCCACACCAAGTTCCGTAAGTCTCACCTCTGGTACCAAAAGATTTTCCGCTTTCGCACCTATGCCCCCTGTCAAACATGGACTGTGTTCTAAAAAGAGCATGGATTCTCTTCGATTTTTCCTGGCATTTTCCTGGAAATCCAAGTATCGTTGGTACGAAACAATCGAAGGAAACAGATAGGAAGGTAGTCCTTTTTGATGGAGAAACTTTTGCATGCGATCCTTTGGATCCTCGAAAAATCACCGAATGGAAGAGCCCGCTTGGATTTGGCGAAGCTCCTCTACTATTCGGATGGTGTTCATTTCCAAAAACATGCGGAAATGATCACAAGAGGAGACTATATCCACTTAGAAGACTCTCCCTACCCCGTCAAACTGAACGAAGCCCTTTTGTATTTAAAAGAGAAAGGCCATATTGAGGTGGTCCCGAAAATTGAGGGGAATGGCATCCAAGGTTTTGCCTTACGTTTTCTAAAACCAATCGATGGACTCATCATTTCTAAGGAAGAAAAACGAGTGATGATGAAAGTTGTGGAAGCCTTCCGGGGACGAGTGGTAGACGAAAACCGCCATTATCCCAATTTATATGAAAATTATGTCGTTACACCCTTATTTGATTCCATTCCGTTTTCGGTCGCAAGGATCAATACGAAAATCCACGTCCTTGTACAAAAAAGCCTTTTGAATCTATCGGGCAAAATGTTTAGAGTTTTATTTGAGAGGTCAGAATGATCATCACTGTTTGCAAAGGCAAAATCCATAGAGCCGTCGTTACCGAGGCTGAACTCCACTACGAAGGTAGTCTCACTGTTGACCTAGACTTAATGGAAATGGCCGGAATGAAACCGTATGAACAAGTGAGTGTGGTGAACGTGAATAACGGTGCCAGGTTCGAAACCTACCTGATCGTCGGAGAAAGGGGTTCGGGGACCATTTGTTTGAATGGAGCTGCAGCTCGGCTTGGGATGAAAGGAGACAAGGTCATCATCATCACTTATGGCCAAGTGGAAGAAAAGGACCTCCCAAGTGACTACAAACCGAAAGTTGTCTTCGTGGATGAGAACAATCGGCCGAAAAAAGCCTAAATTCCCTAATTTTTCTAAGGCATTTCTTCGATACTAACTGTATAAACCAAATTGGTAGTCGGAACATGAACAAAACAATATTCGCTCTTTCATTCACCCTCCTCACTTGTGCACTTTTTGCCCAAGAATCAGGGAACCAACAAGGGACACAAGTTTCCGCGACTTCTTCCAAGGACAACAGGGATCTTTACCCTCTTTCCATGTATGATGCAAGGATCCGTTTAAAAAACGTAAGTTTTGTTAGACGACATGCTGACACAGGGAAAGGCGAATTTTTAGATGTCCAAGTTGAATTGGAATCAAGAGTTCCAGAAGACAATGAATATTCGATTTTTGTCTTAGCTGGTTTTGAAGGGGACCGTGTGAATCAGGACGAAAGAAGACTTGTTCCTTACCCTGCTTGGCGTAAAGCAGACCCCGAAAAAGACGAACGAACATTATACTTCTCTAACATCATGCCAACTCCTTTCACTGCAAAAGAAATTTGGGGTGAAGAAACGTATGCAAAGAAAAAAGCAGAAATGGAAAAACGCCATTATGCTGGATTTGAAGCAGAAATGCCAGAACCTACTTTCACAGAAGTGGTAGATTATCTTTGCAAAAACAACGCAAAAGCACTCCCCTTCACTCTGTTTGGTGAAACAGGACCTTCAAAAGAAAAACAAGTGATTTATAACTACGTGGCTCAAACTGCAGATGAAAAAAAGCGCCAAGTACACGAAACGTTACCAAAACACACGTATACAATTTATAATAATAAATACAAAACAACCATCACAAGCCCCCACTACACTCAGTATAGACCAAATTTCCTCAGTTTTAACAAAGTAGCGGTTCTCGTGTTTGATACAAAAAAACCAACAAACAGTTTGTTATTCCGTAAGTTCATTGATATTTCTGATTTAAAGATTACCTACTAAGCACACTTTGTATTCTGTTCCAGACCTCCAAGGCTAAACTCTAGTCTTGGAGAGGACACCTGCCCCACTCTTTTTCCAATCATTCTGATTCAGAAAAAATCCCATGAGAGAAAAGCGAATTTTTAGATTTCCAAGTAGAATTGGAATCAAGAGTTCCAGAAGACAGAGATATCGTTACGTTCGAGAGATTGATTGAACCGAATCTAGAAAAAAATAGAATTTAGTGGTCTGTGCCTTCTGGGCGGATAGGTGGGAATTGTTCCGATGCACGAACCCTCCACTCGTCCTCAGGGTGGTTTAGGTGCAACCAACCATTGGCAAAGTCCCAACGACCGTCCAAATCCAAAAAATCCCAGAAAATGGCCTGGTTCATGTATTTGTAGGTGTCGAGTAAATCGAGCAGGTCCCTTCGTTTGCGGGGGGTATTGTCCATTCTATTCCAGTTTCGGCAAACTCTAGTCCAGGTCGACGTTTTTTATGGACAAAACCAGGTCTTTCTGCCGAAAATGAAACAGACATGGCAATCACGAAGGAAAAAAAAGCTGACTTCAATGACAAATTGGTAGATTTCAAAAACTACCTGGAAGAGTTAAAAAAAGAAGCCAATATTTTCAAAGTACAAGCCAAAAAAAGTAAGGACATGGAACCTTATTTTAATATTTCCCTCGCGATTAATTCCATCAAAACAATTAACACGTGTATTGTGATCAATGAACTATCCACAGCTATTTTAGAGATCAACAATAACAACTACTTAGAGACTGCCAGAAAAGAAATTTATAACTGTATTTCCTACATTGAAAAAACAGTAGGGAATAATGTGGATGGTTCTTTATCCGAAAACAAAGAACAACTTTCCAAAATCGAAAGATTCACACCTACCCAACGTTTGAATCTCATCAAAGGATTACTGCAAGCAATGAAAAAAACAGTAACTGCCTTTGGTTCCAATTCGAAATGGAAATGGTCTTGGCCCGATATCAATTTCCGTGTTGCCGCTTGTACAAAGAATTTATTTGATTTTATTGCCTACGAAAAAGAACAAGATTTAGAAAATCCTTATTATTATATCCGTAAGGAACATTTTAATCTCATCATCGAACTTGCCAACCAAGCAGCGCAGGACTATCGTTCCAAATTTGAAATGTCAACACAAGATTCCACAGATTTGAAACATTCTGTGGAAATGTTGGAGATGAACCGTAAAATATTCCAAATTACAGGCGAAACAGAGGATTTGGAAAAAACCAAAACACTGATTGAGTCCTTCCAACAAAAGATCGCCGACCTCGAATCCGACGATAAAAAGAAAAAAAAGAAACAATAATCGACGTTTTTCCCTAGAATATCCAGTCTAGTTTATAGAAAGGTTATACGTTTCAAAAGGAGATTTCGAAATATGGCACTTACAGAAATCAATGACGCCAATTTCAAACAAGAAACTGCAAATGGCGTGGTTTTAGTAGATTGTTGGGCAGAATGGTGTGGACCATGCAGAATGGTGGCTCCGGTTCTTGACGAACTTTCGCAAGAAATGGCGGATATCAAAATTACAAAACTCAATGTTGATTTCAACCAAAAGACAGCGCAAGAGTTGGGAATCCAATCCATCCCTACCCTTCTACTCTATAAAGATGGAGTTTTAGTAGACAAAGCAATTGGTGCTTTACCAAAACCGCAAATTAAAAAATTTATAGAAAATCACAAGTAGGAAATAAATTATCCCCTAATGGTCAGTTCCGAACCGAATGGTTTTACAGCACTCCCTAGAGGGGGATATTTAGTCGATACTTCAGAAGGGTACATCCAATTTGGATCCCCTCCTGAGACAATTAAGGACACCATGGGGCTCGAAAAAAAGACCCCTTTGGTGTTTGTCCTCCCTAATAAGTTCTTTCATGTTGAAAAAGGCATCTCCATTGCCGAACTTGAATTCCCCATTTATTTCAATTTTTTCTTTCGTGGTGGCAAAAAAACCTTCATCATCTGTTCAGCTGAACAAAAAGAGCAGCTAACCATTGTTCTTGGGGAATCTCTTATGGGACCACAAGAAGTAAACTTATCTTCCGAATTCATCGATGGTGCAGAAAGTTTTGGATTCCCTGATATCAAAGCAGAAATGGCATACTTTCGAAGTTATAAAACGATGGAAGAAGTGGTGGAGTTTGTTTTGTTTGATGACTCCCACAAAGCAAAGTTTGGTGGGATCACCATCGAACAACTGCCTTCAAACGAATTCCTTGTTGTGGATGGAGAGAAAAAAATCAAAATTCCGGGTGAAGTGGACTTCCATGTCAAATATGATATTGGAAAACGATTGGAAGAACCATTCCAACCACCTCTCATTGGAATCACATGCCTTGGACCCTCTCATGGTTTTGATCCATCTGACAACACATCAGGGTTTATCATTTGGCTGAATGGCCAAGGGATCATGGTCGATCCTCCTGTAAACTCAACTGAGTGGTTACGAGAATCAAATGTAAATCCCAAGTTCATCAACTCCATCATTCTCACCCACTGCCATGCAGACCATGATGCGGGAACCTTCCAAAAAATCTTAGAAGAATCTAAGATCACAATTTATGCGACCGCGACTGTGATGGAATCTTTCCTCAAAAAATACTGCAGTCTAACAAAGATTCCGCGAAAAGAGATCACTGACTTATTTGATTTTATCCCAGTTGTCATTGGTAGACCCACCATCATCAATGGTGGTGAGTTTTATTTTCATTATGCTCTACATTCCATTCCATCCGTCGGTTTTGAATTCTTTTTCCAAGACCAATCTTTTTATTACACTTCAGACCATTTAAATGACCCAGAAGCTTTTGAAGATATGTACAAAAAAGGTGTTTTGCCAGAAACAAGATACCAATTCCTAAAAGACTTTCCTTGGGATCGTAAAATCATTTACCACGAAGCAGGAGTCCCTCCCCTTCATACCAAAATCAGTTATTTAGCATCCCTTCCGGAAGAAGTGCAAAAACGAATTACGGTTTATCACATTGCCGCAAAAGATATGCCCACTGGAAACCACCTAACGCTTGCAAAGTTTGGTATCGAAAATACTTTGTATCCGGAAATCACTCCTCCTAAACACCAAGAAGCATTCCAACTGTTAGAAATTTTATCGCAGATTGATATTTTCTCAGGATTCCCCATCGAAAAGGCAAAAGAGTTCTTACAAATTGTCAAAGAAGAACGATTCCGGCGTGGGGAACAAATCATCAAAAAAGGAACCCATGGTGACAGATTTTTTATCATCGCTTCTGGGAATGTACGATTTGAAGGACTTTCCAGTGACAATTCCGCAGTGAAACGTTACGGAACTTATGAGTATTTTGGAGAAGCCTCTCTCATCCTCGACACCGTACGCCAAGCTGATGTGTATGCAGAAACCGATGTACTCGCCCTCACCATTGAAAAAACACGATTTTTTCAGTTCATCCGCGGATCAAAACTCCACGAAAACCTAATCAAACTGAATAGCATCCGAGAGACCAATACTTGGAAAACCCTCACGGAATCCCAAACCTTCCGAGGCCTCACCAGTTACCAAGTCACCCAACTGGAACTCATACTCAAACTGGAAACAGTGAAAAAGGAAGCGGTTCTGATTGAAGAAGGGCAAACCTTTCAAAATGCCTACATTGTTCGTTCAGGAACGGTTGTCGTCATGCAAAACCACAAAACGATCCGAGAACTCGGTGCTGGCGATTTTGTGGGAGAAATTTATTCCCTTACCAAAGGCCTTCCATCTCATTTTAGTTTCATTGCTTGGCCAGGGACAGAACTCTACGTCCTTTCCCAAGAAGATGCCATCCAGTACATCAAGAAAAATCCTGGTGTCTACATGAAGCTGAACACTGTTTATAATTGACCTCATTTCGCCATTTCTGTAACATTTCCATATCAAGGAGTCACAAATTTTATGGAGCGTATCCTCCCCTTTACTGAAGAACACCACCAATTCCGCGAGATGGCTCGGAAATTTTTTGAAACAGAAGTAAAACCTCACCACGAAACATGGGAAAAAAACCATATCGTACCAAAAGAAGTATGGAGAAAGGCCGGAGAAAACGGACTACTCTGCCCCGATGTCCCAACTGAATATGGCGGGTCTGGAGCAGACTTTCTTTACAACATCATCATCATCGAAGAATCCTCTCGTGTCGGGAACAGCGGATTTTTTATCTCCCTTCACAATGATGTGATCGCTCCGTACATTTCGACCTATGCGAGTGACGAACAAAAAAAACGTTGGTTGCCAAAATGTGCCTCAGGGGAATCCATCCTTGCAGTTGCAATGACTGAGCCAGGTGCGGGATCCGATTTAAAATCCCTTCGCACCAGTGCAGTTGATAAGGGTGATCACTTTGTTGTAAATGGACAAAAGACCTTTATCTCGAACGGACAATTGGCAGACCTCATCATCACAGCAGTGAAACATGATAACGGAACCATTTCCCTAGTGATGATTGAAGAAGGGATGAAGGGTTTCGAACGTGGTCGTAACTTAGATAAAATTGGTCTCAAAGCACAAGATACATCTGAATTGTATTTTAATGATGTAATTGTTCCGAAAGAAAACCTCATCGGAAAACAAGGGCAAGGGTTTCGTTACCTCATGCAAAAATTGGCACAAGAACGATTGGTTCTTGCAGTGGCAGCAGTGGAAGCAACAAGACTTGTCCAAACCATTACCCTCCAATACATCAAAGAAAGAAAAGCATTCGGTCAAAAAATTGGGTCTTTCCAAAACACAAAATTCAAAATGGCAGAAATGGCAACTGAGTTAGAAATGGCACAAGTATTCTGTGACAAAGTAGTCATGGAACACATGAAAGGTGAAAACACGACTGCAGAAGCATCTATGTGCAAATGGTATGCGACAGAGATGCAAAAACGCCATACAGACGAATGCCTACAATTCTTTGGTGGTTATGGTTATATGATGGAGTATCCAATTGCAAGAGCATACCTCGATGCAAGGATACAAACCATTTATGCAGGGACCACTGAGATCATGAAAGAAATCATTGGTAGAAGTTTGGGTTTATAGTGTTTCGCTCATCCACACTTTACTAGTTTCAAATTCAAATCAGGCGAGAGTCTTTTATGGGAACCCGGTGCGAATGCCCGGGTTTTTTGTTAGCTATTGGAATGGAAACTTTGCAGGGAATATTCAATTACTGTCTCTCAGTTAACCTTGGAATTAAATTTTAAACCAAGAACTAAACTTGCAAAATAAGAAAGATCACTAATTTCATATAACTTCATGGATAAGAACACTTGACTTTTGAACAAAAATTCGGTTAAATCCAAGGTATGGACTATAAATCTCGACTTTCTTCCTCACCTGATATCTTACTCGGAAAGCCAGTGATTAAAAATACAAGAATTCCAGTAGATTTGATTCTTGAAAGATTAGGTGATGGAATGTCTATCGAAGAAATCCTTGAGGCTACTCCAGGAATCGAGAGAGAGGATATTCTAGCTTGTATTTCCTATTCTAGCCAGGTGATAAGCAGAGAAAGTTTACTTGCAAGTTAAGATCCTTGCTGACGAAAACATCGACTTTCGTCTGATCAAACTCCTTAGACAAGAAGGTCACAATGTTTTCTCTGTTTTAGAAGAACACCATGGCATTACAGATTTAGAAGTGATCAATCTTGCAATGAAACTTGATTCCATTCTCCTTACATTGGATAAGGATTTTGGCGAATGGGTTTTTGCTCACAAAGAATACTCCAAAGGGATTTATCTCCTTCGCTACAACTCAAAAGAATTATTCGCTATTTTTCAATCTCTTAACTTAATTTTAAAAGAAAGATTCAGTGATTTAATTGGAAAATTCGTAGTTCTCTCTAAAAATAAACTTAGAATCAGAGATATTCATTTATAGTATAAAAATCTGAAAGTTAAATCAGTTTTCTTCAACGTAGATTCTATATAAAAGATCGTAGCAAAGCCCCGAAGTTCCATGAGGAACTTCGGGTTGTAAAGATTGATTTGCTTACACCTGTAAAACTATCTCTACAAATTAACCATTCAAATCTTCCACACCAACTCCCACCGAATCTTTCCGTAAATCTGAAGTGAGTCGCATAGAACAAAAATGAGGTCCACACATCGAACAGAAATGAGCTTTTTTCATTCCATCTTGTGGAAGAGATTCATCATGATACGACCTAGCTAGTTCTGGATCAAGAGAAAGAGCAAACTGGTCTTCCCAACGAAATTCAAAACGAGCTTTGCTCAGTAAATCATCTCGTTCTTTGGCACCAGGGTGACCTTTGGCAAGATCGGCAGCATGGGCTGCAATTTTATAAGCAATCACTCCATCTTTTACATCTTGTTTATTTGGAAGTCCCAAATGTTCTTTTGGCGTCACATAACAAAGCATAGCCGTTCCATACCAAGCAATCATCGCTGCACCAATGGCAGATGTGATATGGTCGTATCCAGGAGCAATGTCAGTCACCAGTGGTCCAAGCGTATAAAATGGTGCTTCCATACAAATCTCTTCTTGCAGACGTACGTTTTCTTGGATGAGATGCATAGGAACATGGCCTGGTCCTTCCACCATCACTTGGATGTCGTCTGCCCAAGCTCTTTTTGTCAGCTCACCTAAGGTTTTTAATTCTGCAAATTGAGCTGCATCGTTTGCATCGTTGATACAACCTGGTCGCAAACCATCACCTAATGAATAAGAGACTCCATATTTTTGCATCACTTTGGAAATGGCATCAAAATGTTCATACAGAAAGTTTTCCTTCTTATGGTGGTTACACCATTTCGCTAAAATAGAACCACCTCTGGAGACAATGCCTGTGATTCGTTTTTCAGTCAGTCTAACGTAATCGCGTAATACTCCAGCATGGATGGTAAAATAATCAACACCTTGTTCTGCTTGTTCTTCCAGTGTTTCTAAAAATACATTGATATTTAAATCTTCTACTTTCCCTTTTACCTTCTCTAAGGTTTGGTACAATGGAACGGTTCCGATGGGAACAGGAGAATTTCGAATGATCCATTCTCTTGTTTCGTGGATGTTTTTGCCTGTAGACAAATCCATCACAGTGTCAGCTCCCCAATGTAATGCCCAACGGAGTTTTTCCACCTCATCTTCTATCGAAGAAAGAATCGCAGAGTTACCTATATTGGCATTAATTTTCACTAAAAACTTTTTCCCAATGATCATGGGTTCGAGTTCCAGATGGCGTTTGTTCGATGGGATAATCGCTCTACCAATTTTTACTTCATTCATTACAAATTCTGGTGACATTCCTTCTCGTTTTGCCACGTATAACATCTCTTCTGTGATGATATCTCGTTTTGCATAATAGAGTTGGGAAAAATTTTGATCTCCCCTAGATTCACGAGAACTGATCCAGGATTTGCGCAATTTGGGGATGCCTTGTTTATAATCGTATGTTTCTTCGTGGATACAAAACATTCCTTCTGTGCGGTAACCTTTGTATTCGGTCCCATTCGATAAAGGAATGGTTGTTTCAGGGACTTTGATTTCTTCGATTTGGTTTGGATTCATGAGACTTCCTTGGCCGGTATCTCTGATGTTTGGATTCTTGAAGGAGAAATGGCATGTAACTTTTGTTCATTGATCTTGGATCAATCCACCAAACGAATTTGGCTATTGCAAAGTTACTTTCCGTTTCCCTTCGCAAGCATTACCAAGATCAGGTTCAAAAAGGGTATTTCTCAGCCGAATTTTTGGTAAACCAAAAACCTTAGGCACCCCTAACGGTTATCTCTTATCCTATGAGATTCAAATTTTTTGACAACAAAATATATGTTTAATTCAAAACACGATTTTGCCTTACCATGCGGTTGATGTACACTTGTAAGTCTTGTTTGCCTTTGGGGCCCATGGCAGTAAACTGGACACCGTATACTCCTGATTCTTTTGATTTTTTGCCAATTTGTTTGATCACACCTTTTGCCAAAAAGTCTGCCAAATCTCCAGGGAGTGCCACAAGGATTTCCACAGTTTCATTCATATCCCATTCATCAAAATGGTTAGGAGCCACAATCCCCACCCCACCCATACTGATGTCACTTGCATGCAAAACATCTAATAACGCCGTTCCCATTAAATGGATCTCAATGGGTTCGTTTTCTAGGGGTTTTACGCGGACATATTTCCGTTTTTCTTGGATAGGAGCCATATGGGAAATTTGGCATGGATTTTCTTCCTTGTAAACTCGGAAATTCTCTGCTTCCCACTTGTTAAGAAAACGTAGACCAGACTCCGATATATGGTAAAATAGGACCCTCATGAGAAATCGTACGCTGACAATCCTTCTAATTCTGGGAACATCTTTGGTTTCTCCTAACCGAATGGATGCAGGTGTTACCTGTTCAGGGGATGCCTGTACGATTTTACCAGCCTCCATCCAATCCCAAATCAACAACTTAGACCAAGCTTTAAAATTACAATACACAGACAAAGTGCTAGCAACAATGTCAGAAGCAGCGGTTGTCTCTAATATCAATTCCTCCATGATGGGGCCAGGGCTTGTGAACAGATTCCAAGTGGGACTTGGTGTTGCACTTGCAGGTCAACAAAAAGAAGACATCAACGTAGCTTACCAAAACTTAAGTTTTCAAAAATTACCAAATGTGGGTGCATCACTTGCACCTAACTTTGTTGTTGCGGTCAACCTAGGTTGGCTTATGGGTGGTGGACCTTCTGACACCGAACCAGAACTCAAAACCTTTTTACACCGATTTAATTTGTATTTGCATGGTTTTAAATTTAATTTTGCCCAAGGTGATGTACAAAAAGCAATTGAAGCACAAAACAAAAATGTAGATTTAGGGGGAGACATCACTTCTGGTGGATTTACCCTTCGTTACCATTTAATTGAAAACTATTCTGACGGAATTGGACTCTTTGAATTTTCAGGAATCTCCATGGGACTTGGGTTACATTACCAAAGGCAAGTCATTGATGTCACTTATAACGACAATAAAACACAATCACTCACATTAGGTCCCGCTGTTGGTACTTGGGGTGGCTCAACTACCTTTAATTATTCGAGTACCGTCACAAGTGTTCCCATAGACATCCGTACAGGATTTCGTTTGTTTTACTTTTTTACCCTATTTGCAGGAGGGGGAACATCCATGAATTTTGGAAGTTCCTCTCTGAACTTAACTCGTTCGGGACCACTTGTCCTAGCTCTTGATTCCAATGCGATCACGGCTTCCCTCTCTCCAGAGATCGCTGCTCTCATTCCAACCTCTGCTCTTGGCCAAACAAAGACGGGGACCTTATCAATGGATATCAGTGGAAAGGCACAAGCACCTAACACCACAAACTTTCTCATTGCCGGTGTGGAAATCAATGCACTCATCACCAAACTCACGGTAGAAGCAGTTGTCGCACAAAATGTCCAATCCGTAATGGTAGGGGCAAAATTTACCTTTTAAACGAGTCTTTGGCATTCTTTTTGCATCTTATGGATTGATTCCGTTTTAGAACCAGTGCAGGCATTTCCTGGCACGGATTGTTTAAGTTCTAAGCAAAATGCAAAAATTTTAGGAGAGCGTTATGGCACAAGTCATACAAGAAATCAAAAAACCGATCCTCCATATATCCTGTGTCCCAAGAAAGGACACAACTCTCCTGAAAATCTCCCTTTCCCAAGATGATTTGGGGATTTTGTACCGAGTGACTTCGGTTCTTTTCAACCACCGCTGGGATATTTTGGAAGCCGTCGCAGAGACCGCTAGTGATGGGCATGTCCAGGACTTATTTGTGATCCGCAGTTGGGATGGTGCTGAGATGACAGAAAGTCTCCTGTCCCAGATTCGTTCTGATTTATATGCTCTATTTTATGAAGGCAAATCGGTAGCGATGTACCTGCGTGAAAATGCAAAAGAAGAAATCCTTGTTCGTAAAATTGGAGACTCAGAAGCCTCTCTTAAACTCTACAATCCCATTTCTTCTGACTTTACAGTCATGGATTTACGAATGAAAGACACTCCTGGGATTTTATTCCAAATTACAGAAGCGTTGTATCATTTGGGAATTGATATCATTAGTTTTACTGCAAATAGTTTTGATGGGAAAATTCGAGATAGTTTTTTACTCCGTACTTCTCTCACAGGAGAGAAGTTAGATGAAAAACTCATGTTCCCCATGTTACGTGCTAAATTAGAATCTTTTCTCTAAGTGGTTCGTTCTTTTTGTTTCCCGAGTAAAATCGTAAACCCACAGAGAAGGAGTAAGGAAACAAAAAAGGCAAAACTAGGTCCTTTCTGAAAGTATAACAAAGAAAAGACGATTGGAGAAACGGCTCTACCCAAGGATCCAAAACTCCGAAAGAGTCCAAGTGACCTTCCTAGATCCCCTTTACCACTCTCTAAAGAAGCAAAAGAAGAAAGCCCTGGATTCACTAGGGCACTTCCAAATGCTAAAAAGAAAAGCGAAACAAATAACCCGATAGATTCAGTTCCAAAAAACACGAGAAGGGCCATTCCCAATACCACTAAAACCCCACCATAAAGTGAAATTTTCTTTTCTGAAATTTTGCCAGACAAACGTCGCACAACACCACCTTGCACCAGTATGATGATGATTCCAATGTACAAAAACGTAAATCCGATTTGTTTGGGGGAAAACTGAAAGGTATCGGAAAGAAAAAAATTCACAACAAATTCAAATCCAGAAAAACTTAATACAAACAAAAGATTGAGTAAGGAAATCCGAACCAAATTTCTAGATTCGATTTTCTTTAAGGATAAAAATGGATGGATCTCTTTTTCTTGAACTTTCTCTGGTTTGGTGGCAGGTAAAAACAAATACACAAGCACCATAGAAACTAATGAAACTAAAATGGAAAAAAATGCAGACGCAGGGAAAATCACAAAGGTCCCTTCCTGGTAGAGTGAATCCATAAACGTCCATTGGGAACTAATGCCACCAAGAAGTGGGCCCATCACAAAACCAAGGCCAATCCCTGCTCCTAAAAATCCCATTCCAGCGGCCCTTGATTTTTCGTCCGTTTGGTCAGCCATTGCAGCAGATGCGACAGATAAATTTCCTCCCATCATCCCTGTGATGACTCGGCTTACCACAAACATCCAAAATTGGGAAGAAAACAACCATAACACATACCCTAAGGTATTTCCAAAGGTTGTTAAAAGTAATATGGCACGCCTTCCAGAATGGTCTGACAACCTACCCCAAACAGGTGCCGCTAAAAATTGTAAAAAACTATAAATACTTCCTAAAATTCCACCAAACAATACAAAGGTGTATTTGGTTTCACCACCAAATGATAAGATATTTGCGAATGAATAAAATGTTCGAAAGAAACTATCGTCTCCTTTTGATAGAAAAAACTCTAAGGTCTTTGGGAACAGAGGAAACAAAAGGGAAAACCCCATCATATCGGTAAAAACAATTAAAAACAGAATGAATTGTATTTTTCTAGGAGACTGACTCATCAGGGCTACTCTCTGAGAACAAATAAAAAAAGCCACAGAAAACTCTGTGGCTTTTGGTGATTTTCATCAATTTCTTGAAACTACTATTTTGATTTTGCTTTGTCGATTAGAACTTTTAGTTCATCTAACGTTTGTTTCAACTTCTCTTTCACTTGAGGAGGGATTGCAGTATCAATTTGTTGGTAAATTGATTGGTAGTTTGTTTGTAATTTTGTCACAATTTCATCATAACTTGCGTTAGTTTTTCCAAGCGCACCTTGCGCATCAGCAATGGTTTTACTCAATAGGTCACGGATTTTTTGAGTTTCCGCTGATTTATCAAGTTCCCCTTTTGATTTTAACTCATTATAGACTTTTTCTAAATCCACAACTGCAGTTTTTAATTTTTCTTCACCAGAACGAAACAATGCGATTCCAGCGTTTACGACATCCATAACCAATTTTTCCATACAACATTCCTATCGAAGGGATAAACCCTAGATTTTGGATTCCAAGTTTACGAAGGAAAAACGGGGATTACAATAAAAAAATTCCACCTCTTTCGATTTCTATGGGACATAGTTAAATCGGTTCATTGACTTGGCTTTTGGTCTGATTGACGACCAAGATGATGGTCAGGTTGATTCAGTTATACCGAATCAACTGTTTTCGATGAGTTTTTTGATTTGGTCGCGAATTTTTGCGGCAGTTTCATAATCTTCGGTTTTGAGAGCATTTTCCAAAGTCTCTTCTAAAATCTGAAGGTTCGATTTAGGAAGGGCTTGGATTTTTTTCTCAGAAGAGATGTTTTCCCCTTGGATTTCATCTTCTTTCATGATGATTCCCGTCTCATCTAACACAGATTTTGCGATAAAGATCGGTGCATTCGCTCGTAAAGCAAGGGCAATTGAGTCAGAAGGCCTTGCATCCAAAGTGATGATTTCTTCATCTCGGCGCAGTTGGATTTTTGCATAAAACGTACTATCTACAATCTCTTCAATTGTGATTTTTAGAACTGTGGCACCAAGTGAAGTTAACATGTACAACATCAAATCATGTGTCATAGGTCGTGGTGGTTTTGTACCATCAATGACGGTAGTGATCGAATGGGTTTCGAGGGGTCCAATGAAAATCGGAACCACACGTTTGTCTTCCGAATCCTTTGGGCGTAGGAAAACGGCAAAACCAACATTGGTCAGGCTGATATCAGAAATTTTTACTTCATAAAACTCCATACAATATCGTTCCCTTTCCTGTTTTGTGGGCCCAGAAGGGCTCGAACCTTCGACCCGCAGATTATGAGTCTGCTGCTCTAACCAACTGAGCTATAGGCCCCACTGACTTCCAATCTTTCGAGGAAATAAGGAGAGACAAGCACAAAACAAGTGACTGGTCATTAAAGCGTAAGAAAGCGGTTGGATTCAAAAAAATCGGCAAGGTCCTTACGATCGGATTTCCATTGGATCCAAATCCAAAGGTATGGTTTCGCATCCATTCGCACCCAAACTTGGTTACGCAACGCATTTTGGTTTCGAACTTGGCCTGCCTCATATACTTGGAAGGTTTTGCCTAGTATGACTCTTTCATATTGTTTTGGCTCGATCGGATTATGAAAAACGGACCCAACCCAAAGGTTTTTGTCAGTCATCGGTTCACTCCAGGGCAATATCCTGACTACCATAAAAAATCCATCTCGTTTGGCTGGATAAATCGTGAGTTTTTTTTGGCTAGTGGACTCTGTTTTGACAACAACAGGTTCTGGAAATTGAAATGAAAACGATTCCCATAAAAAGTTTTGGTTTGGTTCCACAAGAGTCTGAGAAAGAATCGTATTAGATATGGCCAATACAAAAAATAAAGGAATCGAAATACCTTTCATCACATGAAACAAACAACAAATGAAACCATCTGGCAAGTCAGAAATTCCTTTTTGGGGATCTATGTACATTTTCCCTATTGTTTCAAAAAATGTGATTATTGTGATTTTTATTCAGAAGGAATTGGAAGTGGACCAGCTAACGATGAAATGTCGCTCTTTTCTTCTTACCAAAAAGAAGTATTAGAACGAATCTCTCATTTTCCGAACTTAAAAAACAAAACCATTGATACTGTTTTTTTCGGAGGTGGGACACCATCAAAGGCAACAACAAAACATTGGGTAAACTTCCTCCACTTCCTTCGATCCGAATTTGAGTTTGCCAAAGAAACCGAAATCTCGATCGAAGTAAACCCAGAAGACCTTAGTCCAAACTTACTCGACGAGTATGCAAAGATTGGGATCAACCGTGTGAATGTGGGTGTACAAACACGTAATCCAATTGGTTTGGAATTTTTGGGAAGGCATTATGACAAAGAAAAATATGACTCTCTTCTTTGCACCTTGACAAGTTCCCCCATTAAACGTGTGGGAATTGATTTGATGTATGGAATTCCAGGTTTACAAGAGTCTGATTTTTTTTCCGACTTAGCATATTTTTTAGAAGCGGGTTTACCCCATTTAAGTTTGTATTCTCTCACATTGGAAAAAGGGACCCAGTATTCACGAGATGTAAAGGATCGCAAAAAAAGTGAACCCGAAGAGAAGATCCAATCAGAAATTTTACTCACCTTACCAGAGTTAATGGAAAAAAATGGATACCGATGGTATGAAGTTTCCAATTATGCCAAACCAGGTTTCGAATCCAAACACAACCTTAAGTATTGGACCTATGAACCCTATCTTGGAATTGGACCCGGTGCCCATGGCTTTATCGAAGGTTCTCGGTATGGGAATCCAAGAAATGCGATGACCTACCAAAAAAAACCTCCTAAAAATCAATATGAAGAGGCAACCCCAAACACGGAACTTGCCCTCACACTCTTTCGGTTATTTTCTCCGTTTCAATATTTAGAGTTTTTTCAAACCTATTTAGAACTTCCTACACAAACCAAATACATTGAAACCATTCATAAATGGGAAAAACAAGGGCTCTGTTCCATCGTAAGTGGAGTTTTCCAATGGAAAAAGGAAGCATTACTTTTGTTAGATGATTTGATCTTAGAAATCACCGAATGAAAATTCTCTTGGGGTTTGCAAAATAATCCCAAAAAAAGATTGCCCATAGACCCCTCTCGAAAAATACTGTTCGTATCCCGGGCCTGTAGCTCAGTTGGTTAGAGCACTCGCTTGATAAGCGAGGGGTCACAAGTTCAAGTCTTGTCAGGCCCAAGAAAAGAAACGGGGCGTTAGCTCAGCTGGGAGAGCATCTGATTTGCATTCAGAAGGTCATCGGTTCGATCCCGATACGCTCCAAAAACCCGTTTTCTCTTCCCTCCTCTTTTAAAAATTTCTTGCTATCTCCCCGAATTCCGTTACACCAAGTGTGTCATGTCCGTAAAAGAAATCCTCAAAGACAAAGCCTCCTCCGTTCTTTCCATCGAAGAAGATAGAAATGTTTTGGAAGCCACTCAGATGATGGTGGGTGCCAAAGTCGGATCACTCATTGTGACCTTCCAAGGAAAACTTGTTGGTATCTTTACAGAGAGAGACCTAATGCGTGTGGTTGCCAAAGACCATGCTAATTTGGATAAAATCAAATTAAAAGACGTGATGACCACTCAACTCACGGTTGCAGGTCCAGACGAAGATGTGGATGATATTTTAAAAAATATGATCACAAAACGATTTCGCCACATGCCAGTATTAGATGGTGATAAGATCATTGGACTCATTTCCATTGGGGATGCCGTCAAAACAAAACTCAGTAAAACCGAAGCCGAGATGCATATCCTCAGAGAGTATATGTACGGCCCACACTAAAAAAGTCGGTTCTCAGTTAACAAATCAATTGTTTTCTCTAATACAATTTTAAGGTTTTTCGTATCTTCTCTGTTATACGCGATTAGTTTTTCAAGTGCATCTTTATTGTTTGTTTGTTGGTAGGAATACCAAAGTAGTGGTGCTTCCCTTCCATCCATCCCCGCAATGGCTTCTGGTCGCACGAGGCCTAGTTGGATTTCTGATTTTTTTAAGCCCCCTTTGATCCCAATGGAATGTAAGAGATTCATCAGATCCAATTGTGGATTTTTCACACGGTAGTGGAATTCTCTTTCTAAAAAGGGAATATCAAATCTCCTGCCATTATAGGTAACGATGATGTCTTCAGGAAAAATGGAATCAAATAAAAATTCTAAGTCTTTTCCTCGTTCAAAGGTACGAATGGTTTCGTTTTGAAACAGACTCACAACCGTTGTCACTGAAGACTCAGATATCCCTGTGGTCTCAATGTCTAAAAAACAAAATCGTTCTGGAAAGTTTTGCCATAACCTCCAATACTCAAGGTTTGGAAGTTCATTTGTGAAAAAAGTAAAATTTGCTTCTTGGAATTCCGTTTCCAATTGTTCCAAACGTTCTTCTAGTATGGATACAGAAGGCAAAAGGGGATCATTTGTTGTTTTTTGGTATTGGATGAGAGATGTCCAATCATACACCTGAGCACCAAACAATTGTTTTTCTTTTTTTTCGCCGATGCCAGGAAAGAGTTGTAGGCTTTGTCTTAAATGAGATCCGTACATGATTTCCACCGTTTTAGTCCTTCTAAAAACACATCTTCCTTTGCACCAAAACCAATCCGAAGGAATCCTTCCATTTCAAAATTGGATCCAGGTAAAACAAACACACCTGTGCGATCAAACAGTTTGTCTGCGTAGTCTTCAGATCTGATACTATTTTGGATTTGTAACCAACCAACAAGACCACCTTCTGGTGGGGAAAAAAATTCTACCTTTGGGAACTCTCGCCAAACAGAAGTAAAATGATCTATATTATTTTGAACACGTGTTTGAATGTTTGGAAGGAAAGTTTCTTTTTCCTTGAGAAGCCCAAGTGCAATTCGTTCAGAGAGAGGGTTCACCGTGTGTGTGAGATAATCCTTAAACGACCGTGCTCGTTTGATAAAGTCTTTGTCTGCGATGAGCCATCCTACCCTAAGTCCTGTTACACCAAAACATTTCGTAAAAGAACCTGTTCCGTAAAATTTTTGTTTGGGATCCACTCCTGTTTTCCCCATTCCCCCACCTTTTGGTAAAAATCGGTAATGTTCATCGAACACTACTGTTTTCTTTTTTCGTTGTAAGAGTTTGAGAAGTGAGTCCCACTCGTTTGTGGCAAACGTCATACCAGACGGATTGTGAGGGTGGTTGATCAAATAGAGATCGGCTTCGATTCCCTCCCAAGTAGATGCGGAAAAAGCATTTGTATAGGGAATTGGGAGGATGTTAGCACCTAGCATTTTTGGGATTTCATACAAGGCTTGGAAAGCTGGCCAAACGAGAGCAAGGGAATCTTTCGGTTTCACCAAAAGTTGGAAAACAATGTACAAGGCCTCACCCGTTCCCGTTGTCACAAGCACTTCTTCAGGTGAAACACCTGGATACAAATTGGCAATGGCCAAACGGAGGTCGTATGAGCCTTGGTTTGGTGCATCATACATCGGAATTTGAGAAAGATCTTTCCAATGAAGACCCGCCATGGAAAGCATTTCCTCCATCGTAAAGTGAGATAGCCCACTTTCCCCTAAATTACAAAATGCGTTCAGACGGAATCGTTCCAGTCTATCTTCTATGAAAAATTCTCTTGGTTCCAAAATTGATTTCCAGACAACTTAGCTTCAAAAGATTAGTATGTAAGCTATGTTGAAACCAGAAGACAATATCCTATCTTGGACGAAATCACCTTTTTCTACAGAAATCCAATCCGAAGCCAAAAAGGCATACGAAGATTGGCAAAAAGGAATCACCTCGGAACTCGTCGATTCATATGCACACCCTCTCAGTTTTGGTACGGGAGGGATCCGAGGGAAAATCGGAAATGGAATAGGCAAAATGAACCTCTATACAGTGGGTCGTGCTGCTCTAGGTTTTTTAAGTTATCTAAGAGACACAAAAGAAAAACCATCAATTGTCATTGCTTATGATTCCCGAAGGTTATCTAAAGAATTCGCTGAACTTTCTGCAGGCATTGGTGCTACCCTTGGAGTTACCGTTCATTTATTCCCTAAGGTAACACCTACCCCACTTTTATCGTATGCCATTCGGTATTACAAAGCAAGTGGTGGAATTGTCATCACTGCTTCTCATAATCCTCCTGAATACAACGGATTCAAAGCTTATCTTGCTGATGGAGGACAACTTGTCCCACCAGACGATGCACTCATCATCAAACGAATTGGTGAAATTGAAGATTGGACTTCCATCCCAATGCTTTCCAAAACAGACAAAGTTTATAAAAAATTTGTGAAGTCGGTGGGAACTGATTGTTTTAAAAGTTACTTAAAAGAATTAAAAAAAGCAAAAATCCAGTCCAAAGCAAAACCAAAAACTCGTACCAACTTAAAAATCGTATACTCTCCGTTACATGGGACAGGTGGGGAATATATGAAAGAGATGTTATCCTTTTTTGGATACAAATCTGTGTTTTTAGTACCAGAACAAAAAAAACCAGATGGCGAATTTCCAACGGTCAAATACCCAAACCCAGAAGAAAAGGATGCTCTCGCCTTATGTGAGTTTCATGCTAAAAAGAAAAAAGCAGAAGTGTTCATTGCCACAGACCCTGACGCTGACAGATTGGGAGTGGGTGTTCGCAAGTCCGATGGGGAATATGAGTATCTGAATGGAAACCAAATTGGTTCCATTATGGCGGCTTATCTTTGTGAACAAAAAAAGGCAAAAGGCAAAGTTTACCACTTAGTGAAAACCATTGTCACAACTGACTTACAAGAAGCCATTGCCAAAAAAAATGGAATCAAAATCAAAAATGTCCTCACCGGATTCAAATACATCGCTGAAGAAATGAAACAAATAGAAACAAAGAAAAACAATTTGTTTCTATTTGGCGGAGAAGAATCCTATGGATACTTACCCGTACCATTTGTTCGCGATAAAGACTCTCTTTCGAGTGCACTTTTGTTTGTAGAGATCCTCGCTGAAAAAGGAGACCTACTCTCTTACCTGAATGAAATTTACCTGAAGTATGGACTTTACCGCGAAAGCCTATATTCACTTACCTTAGAAGGAAGTTCGGGACAAACCAAAATCAAAGAATCCATCGAGGCCTTACGAAAAGAAAACCTCATTGGAAAGTTAATTGGGGGAAGAAAGGTTGTGGGAGTGTTAGACTATGAAACACAAACGGCTTCAGGTAAAAGCAAAACTTCTGTATTCAAAGGAATGCCAAAGTCAAATGTGATCCAAGTAGAATTGGAAGGTAATGCTAAACTCACCATTCGTCCTTCGGGGACAGAACCTAAGGTAAAAGTTTATTCTTCGTTTGCTTCCCTAAAAAAACCGAAAAAAACATCCGAGATCCCATCTCTATGGGAATCACTTGGACAAGAAATTTCCCTCGCTGAAACTGAATTTTTAAAACTAGCAGGCCTATTATGAGTTCCGAAACCAAAACCAAATTTGATAGTATCAAAACACTTTCTGATAAATACCTCCTCAATACGTACAACAGGTATCCAGTAGCTTTCCAATATGGTGTTGGAGAGATGATCTTTGACCAAGATAACAAATGTTATATTGACTTTTTAGCTGGAATTGCTGTATCTAATTTAGGCCACGGAGAAGCAGATCTCATCGAAGCCATTCGAAACCAAATGGATAAAATTTTCCATTCATCAAACTTGTATTATTCGGAAGAACAGGCAAAACTTGCGGAAGTCATCATCGAAAATAGTATTCCTGGAAAAGTATTTTTATGCAATTCAGGAACTGAGGCAAATGAAGCTGCTTTCAAACTCATGCGTCGCCATGGGGTAAACCAAAACATAGACAAACCAGTCATATTAGCTCTCCACTCCAGTTTTCATGGAAGAACTTTGTCTGCCATGTCTATGACGGGAAATGAATCAGTGCGAAATGGTTTTGGAGAACTCGCAGCTGACATCCATTTTGTGGAAGCCAATAATGAAGATTCTCTCATCCAAGCATTTGAACAATACGGTGGATCCATTGCTGGGATCATCATGGAACTCATCATCGGTGAAGGTGGTGTCATCCCACTTTCGCAATCATTTGTGAATCTTGCTCGTAAACTGACAGAAGAAACCAATTCTCTCCTTGTGTTTGATGAAATCCAAACAGGTATGGGTCGAACAGGCAAGATGTTTTGTTTCGAACATTATGGAATGTATCCGGATGCATTTACACTCGCAAAAGCACTTGGATCAGGTTTTCCAATGGGTGCACTCGTTGTATCGAAGGAATACGAATCCGTTTTGGAAAAAGGGATGCATGGATCTACATTCGGTGGGAACCACCTAGCGTGTGTTGCAGCATATGAAACATTTAAGATCATCCTATCGAGAAATTTGCTCGATCATGTTGCAACCATCTCGGAACAAATGTTCCTTCGTTTAAAACAAATGATGGAGTCAACGGGGAAAATCAAAGAAGTCCGTGGTCGTGGTCTCCATATTGGTGTAGAACTCTTTACAGAATCAAGGCCCGTTGTGGAAGAATGTTTAAAACGTGGTCTTGTGGTCAATAGCACCGCAGGAAAAGTCATTCGTATCATCCCTCCACTCATCTTAAGCATCGAAAAAGCGACAGAAGGATTGGATATTTTAGAATCAGTTTTAAAGGAAATGAAATGAAAAAGGTAGCAGTACTTGCCGGTGATGGAATCGGCCCAGAAGTAATGGAAGTGGCTTTACAAGTAGTAGGGAAAGCATTAGGAACAAAAGCAAGCGAATTTAGCTTCGAACACGCATTAGTTGGTGGAGCAGCAATTGATGCCACTGGTTTTCCACTTCCGGAAGAAACATTAAAACTTTGTGAATCATCCAGTGCGATTTTTTTTGGTTCCGTAGGTGGACCAAAATGGGAAGGACTTCCTCCCGACAGACAACCAGAACGTGGTGCCCTACTCCCACTTCGTAAACATTTTGATTTGTTTGCTAACCTTCGACCAGCGATCATTTACCCAGAACTCAAAAAAGCAAGCCCCATCCGAGGAGACATCATCGGTGATGGTCTTGATATTCTTATTTTACGTGAGTTAACTTCTGGTATCTACTTCGGAAAACCAAAAGGCCGAGAAGGAAGTGGTGCCGAAGAATTTGCATATGACACCATGCGATATTCCAGAAGGGAAATTGAACGGATTGCTCGCACTGCTTTCGAAGCCGCTAAAAAAAGAAATAAAAAAGTAACAAGCATTGATAAAGCAAATGTTCTCACCACTTCCGTTTTGTGGAGAGAAGTGGTAGTGGAACTTCATAAAAAAGAATACTCAGACTGTGTTTTGGAACACCTCTATGTAGACAACGCAGCTATGCAGCTCATTGTAAAACCGAAACAATTTGATGTAATGCTTTGTGAGAATATGTTTGGAGATATCCTTTCTGATGAAGCCTCTATCATCACAGGTTCGATTGGAATGTTACCATCAGCTTCCTTATCGGAATCTGGGTTTGGATTGTATGAACCTTCTGGTGGATCTGCACCCGATATCGCAGGAAAAGGAATCGCCAATCCGATTGCTCAAATTCTTTCTGGAGCATTGATGTTACGATATTCTTTCTCCATGGAAAAAGAGGCAGTGGCCATTGAAAATGCGATCCGCGCGGTTCTCAAAAAAGGGCTTCGTACCCGAGACATCGCCGAGGAAGGAACAACAGTCCTTGGAACGAAAGAAATTGGTGTTGAAATCGAAAAGGCACTTGGATAAGGTACGTAGAACATCATGCAAGCAGGCATAGGACCGACAGGTAGACCATATCAGATTCTCATTGCTGAGAATTCCAAATTTCAGTCGAAACAACTCCAACAGATTTTGGAATCAGAAGGATTCAAAATCATCGGAATTGCGGAAACGGGAAAAGAACTTCTTAAACTGTACAAGGAAAATCGCCAACAAATTGACCTTGTCACCATTGAAATCTTTTTACCAGAAGTAGATGGTTATGCTGCATTTTGGGACATGAAAGAAATGGGAGTATTACCGAGGATTCTTTTTATCTCGGAAGAAAACACTCCTTCCGTCATCAAAGCACTGTTAGAAAACGGTGCAATGGACTATATCGTAAAACCGATCAAACGTGAAAAAATCTTAGAAAAAATCAAAGAAACGTTGATTAAGATTCCCAAAGTATAAAGTTCAAATTCCGACCCTCTTCTTTGGTCCTATGACTAAAGTAAAGAGGGCTTTGGAACACATCTGTATGTTGATTGACAATTCGGATGTTCCCACCAAACCGCTCTTCCACTCTCTTAGAAATTGCAAGTCCTACATCCAAAAGATACTTACCACCTCCTTTGGGTATACATACATCAATTCCTAATTCAGCAAATAAAACAGCAACATCTTCTCCCACTTCATAATGGGTTCTTTGGATATAAGGCCCTAGTTCGAGAACCAATTCCTCAAACGAATAACCATCACTGATCAGTTTTTCGATCATTTTCTCAGTAATTCCTAAACTTGTACCTTTCCAACCTGAATGGAGGATAGAAACAAACGGACGTTTTGTGGAATAAAGGAATACTGGCACACAATCTGCAGTTCTCACAACTAAAACTTGGTTTTTTTGTGATGAAAATAGTCCGTCTCCCTCTTTTATTTCTAAAACTGGATTGTGATTTGTTTCAGAAGGAATCCTTTCAATATGAGCACCATGAACTTGGCCTAAAGTATGGATCTGATACGTTGGATTTGAATAGGTTTTAGAAAAAACCTCTTTCGTATATAGGAGCCAATCCTTGGCTGTTTTGGGAAACATTTGGTTTTCCGAGCTCGTATTTAGGAGTTCTTCTTTCCCGAAAGTGCCATAGGTAATCTTTCCATACGAAACGAATACAGATTGTTTCATTTTGAATCGTTTTTCCCAAAGAATACTGTTTGATTTAAATCCAAACCCTGTGATAAAAACCGTTTTATTAAATCTTCACAATTCCAATCCTTTCTTTGGCAAAGTAGTTTCATTTTAATTGGATCATAATTCCAAATATAAAACTTCAGTGGTAAAGAACGCCAGGTATAAGTAACAAATGGAAGATCTAATTCAGGCAGTCGATTATCGAGCAATAGATCAATTTTACGAGAATTTAAATCATCATAAGAAAGTTTTGTTTCGTGACCGACTCTTCCCCTAACATCGATTTGTTTTTTTGCAAAAAGTTTATCGGTAAGCCCTGACTCTGCTTCAAACGAAAAATTGGGTCTTAAATAATAAATAAAATGTGCCTGTGCTCCAAAAAAGGCCACACGAAACTTCTCTAAAGCACCATCATCATACCCACTCTCATCCATTAAATGTTGTTCATAAAACATTCGTTCTTCCCCAATTCCGTGCCAATCAGGAACACGTTTGCCATCGGATTTTAATGGGTCGGTATAAATCGCAGAAGAAAGGAGAAAGAGTAAGCCAAATAAAATCGAATTTTTAGCATATATTTGATAAAAACGAGATTTTTGATTGGATTCAATTTGAGATTCAGTTGTCCAAAACTGTATCCTTTGGAATGCCAAATAAGAGACAAAAGGTAAAATCGGAATCCAAAACCGGTTCCCCATAAAGTCACCACCGACATACAATACATAGATGATATAAAGTAAGATTGAATGAACAAGGAGCCGATTTTCTCTTTTTGTCTGAAAAATATGAAAGATCTGAATACCAGTGAGGAGAATTACAAACGGAAACAATGGATACGATTTTAAGAAATACAAAAGATAATAGAATCCTTGTGAAAAATACCATCCTTTATTCCCTTTAGCATAAAAGGTATTTGGAAAAAAATCTTCGTAATAGAAAAATCGTAACCCACAAAAAAATAAGAACAAAACACCAAAAAAAATAGGTTCCTTATACTGTTTCTTTCGTATCCAATCCAGAGATGCGAAAACCAAAAACAAAGCGCCTTCAGGCCGAAAAAGTGATGTTATTAAAAATACAACAAACACACGTTTGTTTTGTTTTTCCCAAAGTAACAATCCCCAACTCAAAAAAAAAGTAAATAGAGATGTTTCCAATCCCGAACTCGCAAATATGTACAAGTGAAATAAAAATGCCAAATGGACAATGAGGAGTGGGTAAACATTACCAAAGGAAATTTTATTTTCAGCATCAAAAAACAAACACAACAATAGAATGTAAAAAAAGATTCCAGTGAATACTGATAAGAGCTGCGGTTTGATACCTACAAAATAACCAAAGGATAAATAAAGGGTCCAGAGAAAGTTTGTATAACCTTCTACTTTTTCCCCAAGATTAAAAACCAAACCATTCCCTTCCCATAAATTTCTAGCATACACAAAACTTATGTAGGCATCATCACAAATCCACCTCCAGTGGTATGCTTGGTAAATAGCATACAAAAACACTAGGGCAACTAAAAGATAATAAAAAATAAAATTACGTTTTAAATCAAACATGAACTAATCCAATTCAAATGATTTGATAAACTCTTCAATGATTTTGATGTGGTCCATCTCGGGAGTAGGATTTTCTAACGAAGGTTCATAAAGATAGTCATCAAACACATGAAAGTCAAAAATTTTTAATTCAAAATCAGGTAAAGTGATGATGATGTTTTCTGCATGAATATCAAATATTAATTTTTCTTCTTCCGCCAAATACTTTGTGACTTCAATCACACGATTAAAATCTACTGCAATTTTTTTGAGTTTTGATTTGGAAATCACTCCAAACCGATGCGAATCAAAATTTAATTTCCATTTTGGGAATAGTTTATCCAAAATCGGATTTTGGTCTAATTTTTCATTACGGATGGTAAATTCTTTTAAATGTTTCCCTGCAAGAAGGGGTTGTTGGTCACATGGTGTAAGAGTGACATTTGGAATTCCAAATGGATTTTTCCTCATTCGTAATCCCATAAAAAAACGAGTGGGTACAACTAAATCAGGAATCAGCGATTTTAATTTCCAATAATGTAACCTTTCCAATCCCAATCGTTTGAACTTAAAATCAATTTCATCTTTTTTGGAATCGCGGAAAGTTTGTTTTTTTAAAAAATCTCTAAGTTCAATTTCCTCTGGTTTTAAAAATCTAGATAAATCTCTTCCTACTTCTTTAAATAAGGAGCCAAAGATCACATCGGAAGGTAATTTTGATTTTCCAATTTTGACAACTTGGTTCCAAGGAAGTTTATAAACAAATTTATAAGAACCACGTCCTATATAATCATTTAAGGATAGAGGCATAAAATTATCTAAAAATTCACGATTATAACGGAAGGTCATTCGAAAGACATGTGAAACAGGAAATAACCTTTCGTATAAATTCCGAATAAAACCGGACTTCCGGAGAACTTCATCCACTGGTAGGTCTTCCAGTGGAATGGGTTCTTCATTTTTATTTGGGTCAACAAACAGCTCTTTGTCGAGGCCCTTCTCTAACAATTCCAAAAATTGAGGAATTTTCCCCCAACTAGGATATTGATTCCAAAGTTGTGAGATCCGATCGCGAATCCCTTTGATTGGTCCTTTTTTATCTGCCACTAACTAAGTTTATTTCCAACGAACAATGGCTTCGTAATCTAAGAACTTTTCTTTTTTAGAAAGGCTTTCTGTTAATTTTTTATCTTTCTCTTCATCATACCACCAATAGTCAGATGAAAAACTTTCATCTCCATATTTACCAAGTGGTAAACTAGGCATTCCGTATTTTTGCCAATATAAAAGTCGTGTGCTTGGCAAATGCCAGAGTAATACATAAGGATATTCTTTATATACAATTCGATCAATTTGTTTAAGAATTTCATTTCGTTTGGAAACTGAAAATTCAGTTTTTTGTTTTTCAATGAGTTTGTCTACCTCTGGTATTTTTAGTCCAGGTAAATTGGGTTGCCCTTCTTCATCTGCATACTTTGATAACCATTGTGATTCAGGATCTTTAAATATACCTGACCCCCAAGCAGCCCAAGTCATATCAAAATCATATTTATCGACACGTTCACTCCAAGCAGCTAAATCCAATGTATCAATCGATGCTCGGATTCCCACTTCTTTGGCTTTCTCAAGAAACACTGTAAAATATTTTTCTGTTTTTTTATCTCGATCAAGGATTGAAAATTGGAATGGTTTTCCATCTTTTTCCAAAATTCCTTCTGAGTTAGGTTTCCAACCAGCTTCCGCAAGTAATTTTCTTGCCTTTTCAATATTAAACTCTGTTGGAGTGTTTGGATTTTTCTCACCACCTAAATAAAAATCTGGATAATAACTATTTGTTGGATCATATTCACCATACGCTAGTTTATCGATCATTAATTTACGATCTACAAGTAAGTTCATTGCTTCTCTCACTCGTTTATCAGCGAAGATAGATCGCCGAGCGTTCATTGCCCAACCTTGGAATCCAATTGGTTTTAAATTAAAAATCCTTTGTTTAGCAATCCAATTTTGATCAAATGCTTCCCCTTTTGCTTCTTCTACCCATACAAATGCAGAGTAAACAGGATAAATGTCTATATCACCTTTTTTGAATGCTTGTAAAGCTACGGCTTCTTCGTTATAAACTTTGTATACAATTTGATCAAAATTGTTTCGACCTTCGTTAAATGGATATGCTCTTTGCCACCAATCTCCTCTTCTTTCCAATTTGATGTATCGGTTTTTCTTGACTTCTGTTATTTTATATGGACCAGAAACGATTGGGAATTCCATATTTTCTTTATTAAAGTCTTTCCCTTCAAAATGATGTTTTGGTAAAATGAAGATGGACGATGCGATATCATTAAAATTATTCCAATGAACTTCTTTTGCTTCAAAAACAACCGTTAGGTCATCGACCTTAATTGGTTTCAAAAAACGAGAGAGAGAAATCCGGAATACTGCAGTTCCATTTTTCGGATTCATTATCGTTTCATAGGTAAAAATAACATCATCTGCTGTAACAGGTTTACCATCTGACCAACGTGCATTGGGATCTAAATAAAAAGTGAATTTCTTTTTGTCTGGAGAAATTTTCCATTCTTTAGCAAGGTGTGGAATGGTTTCCAATGTAAGTGGATGATAGGCTGTAAGAGGTTCGTATAAACTTGTAAAGATTCTTGCAGTCGTAGTAAACTGGTCTAAGTAATAATTCAATGATTTTGGAAATTGGTGAGAGTAGATCCGTATCCTACCTCCCTTTTTTGCCTTTGGGTCTGCGACAGGATTTTTCACTTGTAAGGCTTTAGGTATGGAGTTTGGATCTCCTTCCCAAGGAAGGTCAACCACACGACTCAGACTTTCTTTATTGTCCTCTTCTGAACAATTTTGAAACAATAGAATTGGTAAAAGACAGGTAAAACCCACCAAAACAAACTTGATTACTTGGGAACGAACCATAGGGTATTGAACTAATTTATGAAACATCCCTTCCATCAAATCCATTTGTACGAGATAGGCTCAAGGCTTTTTTGTGGAAAAAAGGGGGAACATCTTCCTGCGATTTTCAATGAATTAGAAAAAAAAACTCCCTTTGTTTGGGCAGATGAAATATGGCTTATGGGAGTTTGGAAAAATAGCCCAAGCTCACAAAGAATCGCACAAACAATGCCTGAACTACAACCAGGTTACCAATCTGTCAGGTCACAACTTACAAACAAAGATATATACGGATCTCCCTATTCCATTTATGAATACAACTTGGACCCTTTGATCGGTGGAGATACAGACCTAACAGTCATATACGAATGGTTCCGATCCAAAAACAAAAAACTGATTCTCGATTTTGTACCCAATCATATGGCAATTGATTCACCTCTGGTTTCCCAATTTCCAAATTTATTTTTACAATCCATCCATTCCGAACAAGATAAAAATAGTTTTTTACATCCCAATGGAAATTGTTACAAACATGGAAAAGATCCTTATTTTGATGGCTGGACGGACACTATCCAATGGGATTTTTCAAACCCTGAAGTTGAAAATTACCACATTCAAATATTAAAAACGATCGCAAAACACTGCGATGGTGTTAGATGCGATATGGCAATGTTACCTTTACCTGATGTTTTTGAAAGAACACATGGGAAAAAATCCGTATACCATTGGGAAAATGTGATATACTCTGTCAAAAGTGAATTTCCTGATTTTCGATTTTATGCAGAAGTGTATTGGGGATTAGATGGGACATTACGTTCGCTTGGTTTTGATGCAACTTATGATAAATCACTATATGACGAATTGGTGCATCATAGATTAGATCAAGTAGCCGAAGTCATTTCAAATGAATCGGGACAGATATCAAAACCAAACTTAATTCGTTTTTTGGAAAATCACGACGAAAACAGAGCAAAACTTACGTTTGGTGAACATTCTAAAACATATTTTAGTTTATTATCGAGTTTACCTGGAATCTTACTTCTCTTTGATGGCCAAGAAATTGGTTGTCTCAAAAAAATACCTGTCCAGATGAAAAATGTAGATGAAGAATCACCTGACATTGAGATAGAAGATTTTTACAAAAGAGCATTTGCCATTCTTTCCAAACGGTCCAAAGTGTTGGAATACCAAACTTTAAATTATACGGAAATGAACCAATTACCTGTCTTTATGCGTTTACTCATCTCAGACACTCAAACAGAACTTTTCCTATGGAATTATCAACAGGTATCTTGTTCTGGATGGATTCCTTATGAGGAAAAAATTTCGTATAGAGAAACTTTAAAAGATATTGTTTCCAATCAGATTTACCCCCAAGGCAAACCACAAAAAGAAGGAATGTATTTTAAACTAGAACCGAACGAGATACAGTGGTTTATTTTTTAACCCTTTCGGCAAACACAACACCTTGTATCATTCTCAAATTTTCTAGAATCTCTTTTAGTTGGTCTAAGTGATCGACTTCTAACATAAATTTGGCGGTAAGTGTTCCATTTGGATGGGAAGAAGCACCTGCCTCCAAAATATTTGTTTCTGTACTCGAAATGGATTCCACCATCGATAGATAAATCCCTTGTACGTCTTTTGCACGGACTTCAATTTGGATTGGGATTGGTTCACCAGGTCCCTCCCATCGCACAGGAATTGTTTTCATCCACTCTAACTGTTTAGTTGCAGTGGTGCAGTCTTTTTTGTGAACACTTACCCCTCTTCCACGGGTGATAAAACCAATGATTTCATCCCCTGGGATTGGCGTACAACAGGAGGCAACTCGAACAGGCACATCATTCCAACCAGCTACCGATATCCCAAACTCTTTTGATTCTTCTTGGTTCTGGTTAGGTTTAGTTGGCTTTTTAATTTTAACTTTTTTGATTTCTTTGATCGTATTTTCATCAATAGCAGGATTTGAGACTTCTAAGACAGAGCCAATGGTTTCCTTTTGGGAATCTTCTTGCAGTTTTCGAAAATAAGCGCGTAACTTTTGTCTGGCGCCAGAGGTTTTCACTATCCTAAGCCAAATTGGCGATGGTTTTGAGTTTTTTTCTGTAATGATTTCTACTTGGTCACCAGACTTCAATTCCGTACGAAGTGTAACCATCCTACCATTCACTTTACCACCACGCGCGTGAAGGCCAACGTCTGTATGGATACGAAATGCATAATCTAAAACCGTTGCTCCTTTTGGCATTTCGATGATCTCACCTTTTGGTGTGAAAACAAAAACCTCATCTTCATGAAGGTCGTATTGCAGTTCCTCCATAAATTCTTTTGAATCTAAACTTGGATCTTGCCAAGACTTCAAAATCTCCAACCACTTCATACGGAAGGCATTTTCCACACCATTTTGTAAGATTACAGAAGAACGGGAAAGGTTCGTAGATTCTTTGTATGCCCAGTGAGCCGCAACACCATTCTCAGCAATGGCATTCATTTCTTTTGTACGAATTTGTACTTCCATGGGACGACCGTCTGGTCCAAACACAGTTGTATGTAAAGATTGGTAAAGGTTTGTTTTGGGAGTGGCAATATAATCTTTGAATCTTCCGGGGATAGGAGTCCATAAGGTATGTACAATTCCAAGCACACCGTAACAATCTTTAATTTCATTTGCAATGATTCGAACAGCACGAAGGTCAAAAATTTCTGAAAAAGATTTTTCCTTAGTTACCATCTTGCGATAAATTGAATAAAAATGTTTTGCCCTTCCGTCAATCCTTGCATCAATATTGATCTCTGCTAATCGTTGTTTTAAGATAATTTTAATTTTTTCAATGTATTCATCACGTTCAGATTTTTTAGCTGAAACTCTTTTTTTGATTTCTTGGTATTCTTCTGGATGCAGAGATTGAAAGGCTAAATCTTCCAATTCAAATTTTACCTTATAAACACCAAGTCTTCCTGCAATAGGTGCATACAATGACAATACTTCTTTGGCGATTCGTTTCTGTTTTTCTTCAGGTTGGAATTTTAACGTTCTGACATTATGTGTTTTATCTGCCAGTTTGATGAGCATCACACGCACATCTTTAATCGTAGCAAGTAACATCTTTCGAATGTTTTCTGCCGCTTCTGTTTCTTTTGATTGTGATTTAATTTCAGAAATTTTTGTAACACCTTCTACAAGAGCGGCAATGTCCTCACCAAATTCTCTTGCCATATCTTCTTTGGTGTAACTTGTATCTTCTACAACATCATGTAATAATCCTGCAGCGATTGCCCTTTCATCCAATCCTAATTCATCCAATACAGAAGCAACATTCATCGGATGGATGATATACGGTTCTCCAGAAAGTCTTTTTTGACCTTCATGCATTTTATCTGCAATGTGATAAGCCTTTTCGATGAGTTGTGCTTTTTCAGGACCAAGTCTTTTTTGGACAGCATCAAATAACTCTTGTTTGTCCTTTATATCTTGATAGAGTCCCATTATTTGATATCCAAACTAATGTCCAAAAATTTCACTGTATGAGTTAAATATCCCATACTCACACCAATCCCATCAAATTTAGATAAAAAATTTAATTTATCGGGAGTAATGCCTCCAGAACATTCGATTCGAATCTCTGGTGCTTTTTCTTTTAAGATAGAAATTGCTTTTTCAGTATCGATATCAGAAAAATTATCCAATAGAAGGATATCTGGTTCGGCTTCAATGGCATCCTCTAATTGGGAAAGCCCATCAATTTCTAATTCAATTTTTTTTCCTGGATTTTTTTGCCGAACCATATACACGGCTGATTGAATCGAACCTGCTTTTGTTATATGGTTGTCCTTTAACATCGCCATATCGGACAAGTTGATGCGATGATTGGCACCGCCCCCAGTGTACACCGCATATTTTGCTAATTTTCGATAACCAGGTAAGGTCTTTCTCGTATCTAGGATGAGGAGATTTGGGAATTGTTTGGCAACCCGATTAGCATTTGTGGCAATACCCGAAAGGTATTGTATAAAATTGAGTAAAATTCGTTCCATTTTTAAAATGCCAACGAGAGATCCTTTTAACTCGCCAATGATTGTTCCTTTGGATAAAGAAGCACCATCTTCCAAAATCTGATTCCAAGTTACATTTGTTTTCGATTTTTGAATTAGGCAAGGTATCACAGAAAGTCCACACAACACACCTTCTTCTTTCGCTAGTAAAATTGCTGTACACGAGTCCTCAACGGAGAACAAAGTATCCGTTGTAATGTCTCCTGCAGGCAAATCTTCTTCCAAGGCCAATTGGACCAAGGTTTCAAAGTCTTTTTCTGTGATTGATGTTATGGGAGTTGTATATCCTCTATTCATATTCATCCTATAATTTAGACAAAAAAAAAGCTGTCTTTACGACAGCTTTTTTCACATCACCTAAACAATGTTTATTGCTTTGGAGCTTTTCCAATTTTCCCGGTTTTTGGTGGGATATTGAGTTTTTGTTTTGGATAAATTAGATTTTTGTTACGAATGTATTTACGATTCGCTTCAAAAATACGTGGCCAAAGTTTTGCATCACTATAGATATCTTCACGATCAGCAATTCTCCAGAGGCAATCTGCTGGATTGGATTTTTCCACTGTGTATCGTTTCCAACCGCCAGACAATTCTTCCACTTGCGAAGAAGATGCCTTAGTATCTTTTGTTTCAGTCGTTGTAGTCTCAGTAGTTTCTACAGTTTTGCGATCTTTTTTCGCAACATTGTTTTTTCCTTTGAGAGTTTCAATTTGGTCGATCGAAATTTCAGCCAATCGAATTGCTTCCTCGGACTGTGCAATCGAATCTTCAAACTTATCTTGCTCTAGTAAGTTACCAGATGCTTGTAATGATTCATTGGATGCACCAAGGTTTTCTTGTGTGCTTGCATAAGATTCTTTTGCATTGGATTTAAGATAGGTTTCTGCATTTAACTCGCCAAAGCGAACATTTGCATCTTCAACCACTTCACGTGCTTGTGCATTTCGATTTTTTGCATGGTCTTTGATAGAATCTTGCAATAAGGAAGCAGATGCCAATCGAGCAGCTTTGATTTTTTCGTCCGCTGATTTTAATTTACCAGCTTGGATGTCTTCTCTTGCCGATGCCACTCTTGCTTTTTCTTCATCAATGGCAGGGTTTCCTGCTTTTGAATAGGATGCTGCTTTGTCGAGTAATGCGTCTACTTCATCTGCAGATTTAACAAGTGCACCACCTGATTTCTCAAGTGCAACTTTCCTTGCGTCTGAACTGATCTTTGATGCTTCTTGGAATTGGTTATGAGCATCTTCATATTCTTGTAAAGCAACAGTTCTTTTTAATTCTTTTGCAGTTTCGTCTTTGTCTTCACGTAAGTAAGAAGCAAGGCTTGCATCAGCTTGTGCTAATTTGGTTTCACCTGCATCTCTTGCACTCACTGCTTTTTTATATTCTTCAGGAGTGTATTCAGAAGCATAAGCTTCGTCAGCTGCATCAATAGCAGTAACTGCTTCTTCTCTTGATTTTGCAGCTAACTTCGGTAATGTTTTTTCCAATGCATCATATGCTTTTGAAATTGCATAATCGGCACTCTTTTTGGAATCCGATGCTTTTTCTTCCGCAGCAAATTCATTTGCTGATACTAAACTTTTTTTTGCCTCAGAATATTCTTCTGGTGCATATTCTTCTGCGGAAAGTCGTTCAGCTCTCTCTACTTGAGATTTTGCCAAAGCTAATTCTTTGAGAGGTAGTTCTTGGGAGCAGTTTACAAAACCTGCTGAGAACAATACCAAAGCGGAGAGAAAGACAGATGTCTTTTTCTTTCTTAACATAACAAACTCCTTAATGTTTGGTAGGGGGGTGAAAAAAAGAGAGAAGCGCATATACGCTTCCTCTTTTATTTGAAAGCTGTGACTGCTTCGTCTTCGCTATCGAAAATTTCAAAAAATGAAGTCAACTTAGTGAGTTCAAATACCTTACGGACAGAACCTGCCACGTTGATGATCTTTAATCCACCTTGGTATTTTTTCAGGTTGGACAAACTTGAAATTAAAGCTCCAATTCCGGAAGAGTCGATATAAGATACCTTCTCGAGATTGATGACGATGCAATACTTTTGTTCTTCGATCAATTTGGCAATTACATCCTTGATCTCAGGCGCGTTATAAAGGTCGATTTCCCCGTTAATATCGAGTACTACGATTTTATCTTTTTCCCTTCTGGTGATTTCCATGTGTGTCTAGAGACTCCTCAATGAAGCTACAATCAATGTAGAAATGACGGTACAATTGCATTCAAAAAAAATAGGTACGTCAACCTAATAATTTTAGCTACCAAACAAATTTTTCCAATGCTCATAAAATGGCCGAAAATTGCCTATTTCTATGGACTTTCGCAACTTTTCCATGAAGCTTTGCATAAAAAATAAGTTATGGTAGGTGGATAAGGAAAACGCGGTTAATTCCTTTACTTTATGTAGATGACGAATGTAACCAAGACTATATGTTTTACATACTTTACATTCACATTCGGGATCAATGGGTAACTCACTCAATCGATGGGATTCATTTCGTAGGTTAATTTTGCCTCTAGATGTAAATACTTGCCCATTTCTTGCGTTTCGTGTCGGCAAAACACAATCAAACATATCGATTCCATTTTTGACTCCTTCTAGGATGTCCACAACAGTTCCAACACCCATCAGGTAATGTGGCCTTTGTTTATCCAAATAAGGAGCCATACATTCCAATATACGAATGTATTCTGGCCTAGGTTCCCCAACACTGAGTCCCCCAATGGCAATCCCCGGGAAGGCTATATTCTGAAGGGTTTCTAAACTCCGAAGGCGCAGGGATTCGTTCACACCTCCTTGGACAATTGGGAATACATTTTGCCCGTTTGGATTTTCCATCCAATACTGATAGGATTCCTTGGCCCAACGATGTGTCCTTTCCAGGGCAAGTTCCAAACGTTTGGTATCACTTCCGTATGGGGCACAGTCATCGAGAACCATCATGATATCAGAGCCAATGGAGCGCTGTACATCAATGACAGAGGCAGGTGTGAATTTATGATAACTCCCGTCAATATGGGATTGGAAACGCACACCATCGTCTTCAAATTTAAAGAGACTCGCCAGGCTAAAAACTTGGAACCCACCAGAGTCTGTGAGTAATGCTTTTTTGTAAGACATGAAATTTTTCAGACCGGCAAAATGGTCCAAAACTTCTTTCCCTGGTTTTAAATACAAATGGTAGGTATTAGCAAGAATGAGTTCATAACCCAATTCGCTTATGTCTTCCGATGTAAGCGATTTGATGCTACCCCGAGTACCCACTGGCATAAAAATAGGTGTTGGGATTTGAATCCCACCTAGAGTTAATGTACCAGTCCTTGCATACGAGCCGGTATCGTAGACCCCTTCTTTAAATATCGAAGTCACTACTTTTTGTTCTTATGTTCGCAATTTGCAAAGTTCAAACAATTCCCAAAAATATTCAAACTATGCCCAGTGATGGTAAACCCATTTTCGGAAGCAGCTTTGTTTTGTAATTCTTCGATCCGTTCGTCAATGAATTCAACAATACGACCACATTGCATACAAATGATATGATCATGGTGTTCGTGACCAATGATGTGTTCGTAGTATTTATAATCCTTACCGAAATCATGTTCTTCGAGAAGTCCAGCTTCTACCATAATCGCAAGGATCCGGTAAATAGTAGCCTTTGAGATGCGGTCTTTATTGTCTTTTAGTTCGTCGAGCAAACCTTCCGCCGTAAAGTGGTTATGAGAAGAAAAAATCTTTTGCGCAACTAACAAACGTTGGTTTGTAATTTTTAAACCTTTTTCTTTGAGATATTCTTCAAAGGCGAGCATCTCTTTTTTTGTGTCTTCATTGGAAATAGGATCGTTTTGCAAGGGTTAAATCTCCTAAATAAGTAAATTAATTCAAAACACCAGAGAGAGAATAATACCAAGCCCTTTCTGCTTCTTCTGCAATGCGAAGGGCCATCACTCGTAACAGTCGATTCTGAGCTTCTAGTTCAGATTCCCGATACCCAATTTGGGTCGAAAAATGCACCCTCCCAGGAATTTCACTTCGCTCCATGGGAATTTTGACTCCCGTTTCGGCTTCAATGATTTCCACTCGAGTGACCACAAATAATTCAGAAGTGATGTGTTGGTCAGCCAAATCCATGAGATCCCCCACTTTTTGGTAGTGGACAATTTCCGCATACAAGCGGTATTTCGCGAGAGTTTTTTCACGTGTTGTGATGAACCTTCCTCTCCGATCAATTTCTTCCATGATCATTTGTGTGAGACGGGTGTGCATCCCTGGTGAATAGGTATTGTTTCTTACATTTTGAATGTACAAAAGTCTTTTGGAATCTGGAACGGGAACTCCATCGATTTTTGGTGGTCTGCCAGGTTCCTTAAATAGAAAGGAACAACCAGAGACGGTAAGAAAGAGTAAAATGATGGCACCTTGTTTCATGGGAATTTGTTCCCTGTCATACTAGGTCTCAAGTCTAGTTTGTCAAGGGAATCGAAACCGAAGAGAATTTCCTTTTCCAGAAGGAAAAGCATGACAAAGTATGTGGTAGGTTTCTACTTTTCCCATGCGGCCTAGAGAGATTTGTACTTTTGGATTATCCTTAATTTTTTTGGCACCCAGCTTATTTGCTGAATCAAAAATTCCAGAAATCCCTCATTCAGAAGTTGGATTTCCACTGCCATATTATTCTCCCGTATCCGGAACTTTTGCTGAAATCAGAAACCATAACCTACATTTAGGTTCAGACTTTAAATCATATGGATTGAACGGCCACAATATCCTCGCCACTTTTGACGGTTATGTGGAAGAAATCAGTTATTCCAAAACAGGTTATGGACTCTCATTAAATTTATACAATCCTAAATACAAAATCAAATCAAAGTATGCCCACTTACACTCCTTTGGCGGAACCTTGTATGAATTAGAACTCTTAAGAAGAGCCCTACTCCTAATGGGTGACCCCACAGGATTCCAACTCAAACTACCTCCAGGAATGTTTGTTACCAAAAAAGGCAATGCGATTGGAAAAACAGGGGAAACTGGATCTGGTCCTCCTCACCTGCATTTAGAATTTAGATCCGAAAAAGGAAATATCAATCCGCTTTATTTTTCTGAAATCCACCAAAAGGATGTTACTCCACCAACCATCATCTCTATGTTTTTAGAAGGAGACGGATTGGAAAAACCTCTCCTTCTCACTGCGAAAGAAATTGGAAAGGGAAAATTTGAATTGTACACAGAACAAGGTGATAAGTTCTCTTCCATCCAACTAACAGGCAAGATTCGAATTCGTTTAAGTGGTTATGACAAAATTCGATCTAGAAACAAGAACAATGTGTATGGAATGGATTTATTCGTGAACGGGAAATCAGTTTTCTCAAGAAACTTTGACTTCTTATCCTTTGAAGACAAATCACAAAAACACCAATTTTATGATATCAATCGCTCTTCGTTGTCACCACCTGTGTATTTTTATCATATGTATGAACAACCAAAACTCTTCAAAGAGGAAGGTTATTCGATCAATCTCAGTTCATTTCCGAAAAAAGAAAAGGTCCAGGTCCAAGCTTCCTTACGGGATGCAACAGGAAATGTATCTTCTGTATTTTTTGATATTATCCATGAAGAACAAACACCAGATCTCAGTGTAAAACAAATCAGCAAAAAAACAGGAAACAAATACAAATCATTGGATGGTGTTGTCTCCATAGACCTAACCAAAGCTGAAATTTCAGGTGATGGAAGTTTACTCATTACAGAGATATTCGAAAAAGAAATTCCATTCAAAATCCCAAAGGGACTTCCATTAAAGGGTAAAATTTACCAAGTTGATACCAAACGAATGAGTTGGAAAGGTGAAGGCCAAGGTGAGATGAATTTAGGATTTACCCCTTCTATCAAAGATTCTTTATATTTTTTTGATTCTTCTATTGGCAAATTCCAAGGCATACAACCAAAACGAAAACCAAATGGTTTTAGTTTCAAATTAACAAAAGTTGGCTTTCTTATGGTTTTATCAGATGAAACACCACCTAACGTTTTTCCGATGACATCAATTGCAAGGTACATTGAACTTCCAGAAGTACGAAACCATTGTATGGAAGAAAAATACTATGGATTATCTGATGTGGGGAGTGGGTTTCGAACCAATGTAGAATTACTCGTAGATGGGCAAAGTTTTCCATATGAATACGATCCCGACAGGAGTGCGATTCGAGTTCTCATTCCAAAGAGTTTACAAAAAGAAAGGCCTTATCTTCTTTTGGAAGTTAAGGCCTCTGATTTTACCGGAAATAATTCCGAACCGTTTTTGGATCTAATTTCTACAAATGGTTGGAGGGAAGACCTTCAGGCTTCCTGTCCAGTCATTGAGTAACGAGCGATATCCAATACTTCGTAAACTGTTTCTGTTGCACCGAAAACTAGAGTTGCTTCATTGCCAGTATTTTTACCAAGTAAAGACTTCGCAAGTGGTGATTGGTAAGAGATGATATTCTTTTCAGTATCAGCATCCCATGCACCTAAGATAGAGTAAGTGACAACCTCACCAGTTTGTTTGTTTTTCAAACGAACTGTGGTTCCAATTCCTACTTTTTCTGTTTTCACATCACTTAAATCTAAGATCCGAGCACTTTTCAGTTCTGCTTCCAAACGTTTGATTGCTGCTTGGAGTTGTACTTGTTTTTCCATCGCCGCTTTGTATTCTGCGTTCTCACGTAAGTCCCCTTTTTCTTGGGCCTCACCGATATCACGAGAGTTCTCAGCCATCTCAACATTCACAAGGTGTTCAAATTCAAGTTTTTTTGCATTAAATGCACGTCTTGTCACAAGAACCACATCGTGTGGAAGGTTTGCCAATGGATCATCATCTGCATCTTCTTCTGAATCATACTCATCCCATACAATGTTTGGTTTGAGTTCGTTGATGAGTGCATACAATTGGTCTTTTTCTAAATCAGTCACATAAGGAACTTCTTTGAATAGAGCAAAAAGTTTACGAACATACTCATCATCTGCATTGGTTAAGATGTCACGAAGAAGACTGTTGTCTTTTCCGAACAAAATGTCCATTGCTTGGTTTTTGAGTTTGGTTCCCTTGTCTTCAATTTTAGCAAGAGGTTTTAAGATACGGAAAACTCGGAGAACCAAGTCCTCTTCACTTACCTTTAACCAATCAAATTTCCAAGTATGAGATAAAATCGATTTTGCTACCCAAAGGAAAACTTCTGGGTTTTCTTTTGATTTATTTGATACAGTTTCTACAAACAAATTGAGTTCTGCATACTTTTCATCAGCAACCAAGTTTTGGAAAACAGATCTGTTTACCTTCACTGGAACTTCGAAAAGTAATCCAATGAGGATATTGATTGCTTCTGGGTGGTGTGCACGAATGAGATCTTTAAACCCTTTTTTGATATCTGTATTTTCTAAGGACTTAGAAATTTTCAGAGCATCATCTTTTGTCAAAGTTTGGATGAGGGTTTTTAATTCAGGTTCACGGATTTTATGTGAAAATTCTTCCGTTGGCCAAGCTTTTCCTGCTTCTTCCAAATAAAGGTACGCAGAAATTTTTCGAATGATATCTCTTGCTGATTCTTCTTCCACATAATGAGAGATAAAAAATTCACCAGCTTCCGCAGCCTCGTCAGAATCACGCACTGCTTCCATTGCGATTTCCAATTTTTTATTCACGTCATTGGTAGCTTGGAATTTTTGTGTGAGTGTTTCGGAGTGAGTGATCGGTTTTTCATGGTAAACCACTTCATCCTTTTTCTTAGGATTCATTCCGATGTTGGCTTCTTTTTTGAGAACGGTTTTGACTTTTGCCCACCATTTTGACCACTCATCCGCTTTCAAAAAAGTTCCGATGAGTTCATTCTTCATATCAGAAATGAGCATTCGGTTTTCGTAAGAAGTGAGGAGTTGTTTGAGGAATTCAGCCAAGTTCTCTTGGAACATGGTAGTAATGCCTTTTTTATCTTCGTAGTGTTGTACCCAAATGTGATCTTTCTTCAATGGTTTGAGAGAAGTGATCGCCATTTGGATCGAAAGTTTGTGGTCTTTCTTTTCTTCAAAATCAACAAAGATTGAATCTCCCGTTTGAGAGATGGATGTAATTTTACCAACACCCCAGTTTCTATGCATTACATAGTTACCAGTATCAAATACAATGTTACGTTCGAAATTTGTAATACAAAGTTTAACCGGCTTACGGTTGTTACCAAGTTCACTCATCTTGAGAAAATCTTCGAGTAACGAGTGCGCCGCATATTTTTGTTTATATGAACGAATGAGTTCGTTTCTTGCTTTTTGCGAAGCAGGTTCGTGTTCTAAAATTTTCTTTAAGAAGTAAATGACATGATCCCAATCTTCCATCGCCTTAAAAGGCTCAACAATTGGGTAAAGTAGACCAACTAACCGAGTTTTTTCTCTTTGGCCAAGTAGGATCCTTTCAATTTTATCAAAAAAAGCTACGTCTTCATAATTGTTTTGAACGATGGTAGGCCAAATTTCTTCCATCGGAACGTATTCTTTATTTTTTGCATACATCTCAACTGCAAGTTTGAGATAAGACATCGCTTTCGGTTTGTCTTCTTCCATAATGGAGAATCCATACTTCTTTGCGATCTCAGGGTTTTTGCGGTCTTGTTTTGCTAATTTTTCTAAAACAACTTTGAGTTCTTTATTTTTTTTAAGTTTATCAAGTGCTTCTGCTTTCACGCGGAGAGCAAGTCTATGGTCTCCAAAACGTAAAATAGAATCAGTAATGTATTCAATGATAGTCCATTTTGCATGTGCTTTAAAAGAATCCAAAATGTTCTTCACCAAATTCGCATCACCCATGGAATCTTCCATGAAAGAAATGATCATTAACATGTATTTGGCGGAGATTGATTCAGGGTGTTCTTTGAAATGGTCTTCGATTTTTTGTTTAGCTTCTGCTAAACGATTTTCTGCCTTATATGCATCAATGACATCGTCAAAGATTTTGAATTTAGAAACGGGCACCGTTCCTGCATCAGCACGAACATAAATTTCCTCATTGAATAGAGGTGTTAGTTTGTCGTTATCGGCAATTTTGTTTGATTTGTCTTCGGTAATAGTCTCAGGCATGAAAAGAATCTCCCTCTTCGTATTTCCAATAAAGGGTGTTCATAGTTCCTATAAAGTTGTTACGGTAAATTTAGCGATGAATCCGCGAAAAGAACAGTCCTAGGGTTCATTTTCCAGGTCCGTTCGATTCTGTAAAGCCAAAAAACCCAGCCGATTGGCTGGGTTTTCCTGGTCCAAGTAGATTCCCTTGGAGTGAAAAGGGATCTATTTGTTTTGCGAAGAACCGTTACTTCCCCCACAATCACGCACTTTTGCGCCAGTGGAGATCGCTCCCGATTTTTGGAGCATTTGCTCCAACTTCACTTTGTTTTTACAATCCTCTTCATCAAAGTCAAGGTTTGCTCCATCAAAGTGAACTTCGAAAGTATCCGCAAGGACTCGAAGTTCATCAAAGAAAAGATACACAGTTTCAGGTCCAGTGTTGTGTCTGGAACGAATTTTGAACTGTTTGAAGATCAAGTTTCTCGTTGCAGGGAATGCATTTGCTTCCTGTGGAATCCCTGGAGGGATGATGATGTGGAGTGGTCTCCAACCAACAAAGTCAAGGGATCCAAAAGGGAAGATATGGCTATTGCCATTATAATCTTCTAACCAACCTTCCAAATCGTATTCATTTCCACGACCAAGAACCCAAACAGAAATTGCTTTTACGTTTCCAGGTGCTTCAATTCCATACACCTTTTCCAATTTCTTTTTGTTGTCTGCGTCAATATAAGGACGAGCTCTTGTGATTTCGTATTCAGGGGCACGTGGAGGGCGAACCGTTACCACGTTATTACCAGGGAATGTGAATTGGAATTTAACAGCCAAAACTTTTGCGTTCCCTGCATCTACGTTTTTCACGTCACCGGGTTTTCCTGGCACTAATTTCACTTCTCTCATGACAAGAGGGGATTTTGCTGGGTCATTGAGGACTGGTGAATACTTGTTGTTTTCATCAAACTTCATGTCTCCCGATCCATCTTTGTTCACACCATCTTTGTCAGTGAAAACTTCCCAACCATATGGTGCCGAAGAAACTGGATTGTCCCAAGATTCAATGGTAATCGCTTTAAGTTCCAAAGCTCCAATATCGTTTCCAACTGGTGTTGCCACTCCATTGGATACTTTGTATTGTGCTTGTGCAAAACCAATGAGTGCAACCGAGGTTAGCGCTAATAAAGTTAGGATTTTGGTATTTTTGTGTTTCATTGTTCCCGTCTCCCCGCTTACCAATTGTCCTTAATTTCAGATCCAGGGTATTTTGCTTCGGATCTGTCTGTTCTCACTTGCAAGTCATCTACATAAAAGTAAAAGTCCCCTGCTACTTCGTGAACATCGGATGTCACAAAAAGTGAAACAAAATGAAGGTTTTTATCCAAAAGTGCAAATCTAGAACTTTGTGGGATGAAACCAGGAACAGTTGCTGTCAACTTTCTCCATCCAAAAAAATCCAATCGACCCAAACGGATATTATGTGTTACGTCTTTATAATCTCTGAATTTAGCAAATAAGGTATGTCTGTATTTTCTTCCCAGAACCCATACAGAAATTTGTCTTACTTTTCCTTTGATGATGTATTCATGTGGAGGGTAAAGTTCCACACGATCCAATCCCTTAGCAGCAAAATGTGTTTTCACTCCTAAGATATGGTTTTTTTCGAGTTTGTCACCACCATCTTCTGGAACGGTTTTTTCATCGAATACATCTTTGATGAGCCCGCGTTGAACGAGTTTCAAAGTTCTTGTTTCTCCGAGTGGAGTGGTTGCTTTAACTCTCCAATCCTCAGCCTCTTCGAAATCATCTAAAACGATTTTTCTAAGAGGGCTATCCTCATCATTTGCAGTGTTAGCTGTATTTTGTCCGCCAGTATCTACCTGTGCGTACAACATTCCTATTGAAAGGAAGAGGCCTAACAACAGTTTGGTCATTCCTAATTTCCCCATGAAACTCACTCCTAAAAGGCTCCTAACTCCGGGTCTTTCGTATTCTCATTATCGGCTATCCGGCTTTTAAATTGATGCAAGATTTCGATCATTCGATCGATTCCTTCCGCCGGAAGAAAGATCGAGGATTTTTTGCTATTCGACCATTCCGATACTTTCAGGTAAAATCCAGCCTGGTTTTTCTTCAAATCCACCAAGAAAGTCTTATTTTGTGTTACGATCTTCTCGGTTAGGATTTCGGGGTCCACCATGCATTCCTTCTCCCTGCCTACGGTAATAGTATCGGTTTGCGAAACCCATTCCTTAGCTGTAATAGGAAGAAACTGAGGAATGGAAAAGGTTTTTTCGAATGTGCGCAATAAAAAATACTAATTTGGTAAGATTTTGTCTCTCGGACTAGGTTTTACGCAAATCGTTTTCGAAGTTCCCTTGCATACGCCAAATCGTGCGTTAGTTTTCGCAACCTTCGGATGTAATAATGAGTCACTTCTTTGTAAAATTTAAGCTCCATTTCCTTATTTTTGGAAAACATTTCATGTAAATCAGCGTAACGGAGTTCGTAGAGTTCGGAATTTTCTTTGGCTTCGACTTTGGCAGACCGTTTTTCATCATCAAAAAATGGCAATTCTCCAAAGTGATCCCCTTCTCCGAGGGTGATAAGGTTCACATCGTCCCCATGGCTTGTAGAGGTAGAGATTTGTAAAGTTCCATACTTCACAATGTACATAGATTCAGCATCTTCGCCCATGTCGTACAACACATTTCTAGGAGGTAGGTGGACTTCCCGAATCTTTTCAGCGATATGTAATAGTTCATCTTGGTTTAACTTTTGGAAGAGATATATTTTTTTGAGACTCTCTACTTTAGTATTCATTCATTCTCCTAGGATCTTTCTGAACATGGGGGAAACTTCCTGTTTTTGCAAGAGAAAATTAAGTAGAAAGACCCATGATTTTTTCTGGACAAATGAAACGGAATAGTACTAATATTTCCAGTTCTCCTCGTCTACTAGGGGGAAACGCTAGGAAGAAAACAGAAACCTAGATCCAGAAAAAGGGAAATTTATGACACCTAAAAAGAAGGTATTACTCGTTGAAGACCATGCTGTGACCCGGGTCGGCGTTAAACATGTCGTGAATGCTTCGAATGATTTTGAAGTGGTTGGCGAAGCGGAACATTCATCGCAAATTGGTGGGCTACTTTCGGAAACAAAACCGGATTTTGTCTTACTCGACCTTCGAATCCCTGGAGAAAATGTTCTCAATATGGTGAAGGATTGGAAAAAAGATTTACCACAATTAAAAGTGGTCACCCTCACCATGCTCGATGAACAACCGATTGTCCATTCAGCCATTGAAGCTGGTGTTGATGGATACTTATTAAAAAGTGATGATTTGAGTAGCCTTACCAAAAACCTAAATGAAATTGCATCTGGGAAAACAGTTTATTCCAAAAACCTAAAACTCAGTTTCAATCGCAAACCACAAGACGGCAAAGTCGCCAATAAAAAGGAAAAACAAATCCTTACTTTACTTGGGCATGGAAAAACCTACCAAGAAATTGGAACGGAAATTGGCCTTTCCAAACGAACTGTGGAATACCATGTGGGACGCCTTAAAGATCGTTTTAACGCAAAAACAGTGGCAGAGCTCATTGGACGTGCCAAAGAACAAATGTTAATCTAACCCTCAAAGGTCGAGGAGTCGTTTGACCATCTCGACCATTTTTGTATCAGGAGATGTTTTGCTTAAAAAAGCATCTCCACCTAGTGCAATCACTTCTGTTTCTAATTTAGTACCAGTGTTTGGATCCGTATGGGAACTTGACACAAGTAAGGATCTAATTTCTTCCATCTCTGGATTTGAATACAAATCCCTTAAAAAATCGATTCCCGTTTTTTCAGGCATCGAAAAGTCCACAATGATGAGATCGGGTTTGAGTCGCGAGACCGAATACAAAGCATGATCAGGGTATTCTTCTTCCCAAATGATACATGGCAGGTCTTTTAAAACCTTTCTGATTTGTTTTCTGTAACCTGGATTGTCATCCAGGATGAGGACAATTTTTTCAAAATTCGGGAGGAGGAGTTCGACAGAAGTGCCCTTTCCTTCTTCTGATTGGACATCCAAATGAGCACCATGGCGATCAGCCACCTCTCGGCAAAAAGCAAGGCCAACCCCTGCTCCCATTTCGTCGACAGTCCCTTTTCGGACAAACAAAAACCCTTCCTCTAACACATGTTCGGTCCAATACTTTGGCATTCCGATCCCAGTATCCGTGACTTTTAAACTCCAATGTTTATTGGATTCAGTTAGGGAAACTTCAACTGTTCCTGATTCTTTTGTGAATTTGACAGCATTTGTGAGAAGGTTCCAAATCAAATGTTCGATGAGGTTTGGATCCCCTATCCCAATGGAGGATTCTTCCATATGGGTGATGACAGTGATGTTTTTGGGTTTTGCCATTTCCTGGACACGTTCGATGAGTTGGTCTGTGATTTGGCGGAAGTCAAACAGTTGGTAATCTGGGAAAACGGCTGCATTTTGAAACCTTGAGTATTTGATGAGTTCTTCCACCATACTCAATATATTTTTAAGCCCTGTAGATGCCTCACCTAGTACCTGTTTTGCTCTTTCGGGAGAAAGGGAAGGTGGTGATTCGGTAAGCAAATTGACAACAGAAGAGATTCCAAAAAGAGGAGAGCGAATGTCGTGAGAAACAATAGAGATAAATTTATCCTTTAACTCACCTGTTTTTTCAGCTTTGTCTTTTTCTTTTTTGAGTTCGAGGGTTTTCCATTCCACTTCTTTGCGTAAATTGAGTGTGAGGTATTCTGCTGTTTCCCACGTATGTGCGTTTTGTTTGGATATCACAATGGCAAGGCACATACAAAAAATGCCGAACCCAAGATCTGTAATGAGCGGTAAGTCCCATCGTTTGAAAAACACGACTGAATCATAAACGGTGGCAAAAAGAATCACGAGAGTTCCAAAGGTAATATAAATTCCAATGTAACGTGATTCTCGAACTAAGATAGAACGAATTGCTGCAACCAAGGCTAAAATCAAAATGATCGTCATGTATACTTGGCTAAACACAAGGAGTTTTGTGTACACTGCGTACGGAGTCGTAAGAATGATTAGAATTTCCAAAAGAATGGGAACAAGTAAATACCGTTTGAATTTGTTTGGTATAAAATGTAGTTGGATTTCGTAAAAGAAAAGTAGGCTGAACATTTGGATTCCACAGAATGCCAAATATTCCAGGCGAATTTGTAACATTTCGAGAAAGTCACTACCAATAAACCAATCCCTAGAAACCCTTTCAAATAACAGGATTCGAATCATCCAAGAGAAACAAAGTAAAGAAAACCATAGAGTTGATTTGTTTTTATTTCGATGGATGTACAGAAACAAATGAATGATAAAAAGGATTAAAAAGACTCCAAAGAAAAACGATTTTTTCCGTTCTTTGAACCGAAGGTATAAGATGGTTTTTCCCACTTCTCCAAGGATGGGAGAATAATAAGGACCACCGCGTGAATACAAATAATTCGAGATTTGTAAATACAAGACTGTAGAAGGTGTGGCTCGAAAGGACCTACCAGTTTCCAAATAGTAACCTATCGATTCCTCTTTTGTTTTTGCGACTTTACCTGCGGAACCTAACAAAACAAGGCCACGTTCCTGGTTATGATAGTACAATTTGTACGCAGAAGACGCTTCTCGTAAATATACCATGAGGTTCATGGGTTCTTTTACTTGTAATTTGAGTCGATAGGTAACAACTCCATGAGCGGGAAGGTTTTGGTTCACCCAATACCCAGGGACAGCAAGTATTTGAGGGGTTTTTTGGTCGAGTGCTTGGAACTCAGCCTCTGTTTCTGGCATTTCACCAGGAAATGCATGCCACTCACCTGCCAAAGGGAAGGGATCTAAGGTATTGAGATCTTCCTTTGTGAGATCCAAAACTCCATTTTGGATGGTTTTGGCCGAGGCTAAAGAGGGAATCCCGCGGTTACATTGTACGAAGGGGAATAAAAGGAAAACTACGAAAAGTAGATACACTCGTTTGGTTGTGAGAATCCGTTCCACATCCAAAGAGTAAAAAGATTTTGGAAAAACTCAAATCATATTAGGATTACTACGAGAAATTTGTGGCAAAGAACCTAATTCTCCACATTCACCAACCCCATTTACCCGTATTAGAAAACATTGACTTCGGTAGGAAACCAGTCGAACTAGTGGATTTTCGAGGGAACGAATGGCCAAACAATCTGATGCATTTACAAAAAAAATCGAGGAAGGATACCCAAGCGATGGATCCTTATTTCTTGGTTGTGGGAAATATGATGGGGATACCTTCCCCGAGGCCAAAGTACAAATCCCCCTATCTACTTTAAACCGCCATGGTCTGATCGCTGGTGCAACAGGAACTGGGAAAACGAAAACCTTACAACTCCTGACAGAATCACTTTCTGATGTGGGTGTGCCAGTGGTGCTGATGGACATCAAAGGTGACCTTTCTGGGCTTGGAGCCGAAGGGGAAGAAAATGATAAAATCAAAGAACGTACAAAACTATTAGGAGTGAATTGGAAACCTAGTGCTTACCCAGTGGAATTTTTATCCATCTCCAAAGAACCAGGAGTGAGACTACGAGCTACTGTTGCTGAATTTGGTCCCATATTACTTTCAAGGATTTTAGAATTAAATGAAACACAAAGTAGCGTAGTCTCGTTAGTGTTTAAATACTGTGACGATTTGGGATTACCAATCCTTGACCTAAAGGATTTTAAAAAAGCACTACAATACATAAACGACGAAGGGAAAAAAGAATTAGAAAAAGAATATGGAACTGTTTCTTCCCAAAGTGTTTCCATCATCTTACGCAAATTAATGGACCTAGAAAGCCAAGGTGGGGAAGATTTTTTTGGTGAACCTTCTTTTGATGTGGAAGACCTATTAAAAACAGAATCAAAAAAAGGCAAAATTTCGATTGTCCGCCTAACAGACATCCAAACAAAACCCAGACTTTTTTCTACGTTTATGTTGTCCCTACTCACTGAAATTTATGCAAACTTCCCTGAAGAAGGGGACTTGGAAAAACCTAAACTTGTTTTATTTATCGATGAAGCACATTTGGTTTTTGATGAAGCTTCGAGTGATTTATTAAAACAACTGGAAACCATGGTGCGCCTCATCCGTTCCAAAGGAGTTGGGATTATCTTTTGTACGCAGTCACCAACTGATTTGCCAAAAGAAATTTTAGGACAACTCGGTCTTAAAGTACAACATGCCCTTCGTGCTTTTACGGCAAACGACCGCAAGGCGATCAAAACTGCCGCAGAAAATTATCCTGAAACAGACTTTTATGATACAAAGGAAGTGATCACAGAACTGGGAATTGGTGAAGCCTTTATCACAGCGCTTAGTACAAAAGGATCCCCCACTCCCCTTGTCCACACACTACTTTCCCCTCCCAAATCTAGGATGGGGACTTTAACCCCCAAGGAACTAGAAACATTGATTGGGGAATCGGATTTGGTTAAAAAATACGAAACTTCTCTCGATCGGGAAAGTGCCCACGAGATGCTCACGAAAAAAATGGAAACCATCGCTTCTGAAACCGAATCGGCGGAAGAGGAAGAAACTGGGTCCAAAAAACCAAAGTCAAAACGTGCACAGGAAAAAGAAGACCCAAGTTTTGTGGAAACCCTTTCCAAAAACCCTCTCGCCAGAGAAGTGGGGAGAACCGTCGCCAAGGAAGTCACAAGGGGTCTTCTCGGAATGCTAGGTGTCACTCCCAAACGAGGTTCCAAACGCAAAAAAACCGGGTTATTTGGATTCTAACCCTTTTTTAGCACTCTTCACTTGAAAGTGCTTGACCTCTTTCTCCTATAAACATTCTATGGTACTGGAGTTTAGCACTCTTTTTTGAAAGGTGCTAAACTCGGAATGATCAATAGATTGCATACAAGGAGTTACTCATGGCATCAATCAAACCTTTAGGCGACCGAGTAGTCGTAGAGCCAAAGAATGAGTCGGAAGAAAAAATCGGATCCATCATCGTACCAGACACTGCCAAAGAAAAACCACAAGAAGGCAAAGTCATCGCTGTGGGACAAGGCCGTTATGAAGACGGTAAACTCGTTCCTTTAGAAGTAAAGGTAGGAGACACAGTTCTCTACGGAAAGTATTCCGGAACAGAGATCAAACAAGGCGGAAAGGAATTACTCATCATCCGTGAAGGCGACATCCTCGGTGTTGTGACAAACTAAATCTAAAAGGAAAGAATCATGGCTAAAACAATAGAATTTGATGAATCAGCACGTAGAAAACTTCTTAGCGGAGTGAACAAACTCGCTAACGCAGTAAAGGTGACTCTCGGACCAAAAGGCCGTAACGTAGTCATCGACAAAAAATTTGGATCTCCTACCATCACTAAAGACGGTGTAACGGTTGCTAAAGAAATCGAACTAGAAGATGCAATCGAAAACATGGGCGCTCAAATGGTGAAAGAAGTTTCCACCAAAACGAACGACATCGCTGGTGACGGAACAACAACTGCAACCATCCTTGCACAAGCCATCATCAATGAAGGTTTGAAAAACGTAACTGCGGGTGCAAACCCAATGGCTCTTAAACACGGGATCGACAAAGCAGTTGTTGCCGCTGTAGAAGAAATCAAAAAACACGCAATCAAAATCAATAGCAAAGCAGAATATGCAAATGTTGCAACAATCTCTGCTAACAATGATCCAGAAATCGGAAACCTCATTGCGCAAGCATTTGACAAAGTAGGTAAAGAAGGTGTGATCACTGTTGATGAAGCAAAATCAATTGAAACCACTCTTGATATCGTAGAAGGTATGCAATTTGATCGTGGATACGTATCACCTTACATGGTAACTGATCCAGAAGCTATGATCGCTACTTTTAACGATCCATTCATCTTAATTTACGATAAAAAAATTGCTTCGATGAAAGACCTTCTCCCTGTGCTTGAAAAAATTGCACAAGCGGGAAGACCTCTTGTCATCATCGCAGAAGAAGTTGAAGGGGAAGCTCTTGCAACGATTGTTGTCAACACACTTCGTAAAACCATCCAATGTGTGGCTGTCAAAGCTCCAGGGTTTGGTGATAGAAGAAAAGCAATGCTCGAAGACATTGCCATCCTCACTGGTGGACAAGTGATTTCTGAAGACCTCGGAATGAAACTCGAAAACGCAGATGTGAAGATGCTCGGTCGTGCAAAAAAAGTGGTAGTGGACAAAGAAAACACAACCATCATCGAAGGAGCTGGTGCTTCTAAAGACATCCAAGGCCGCGTAAACCAAATCAAAAAACAAATCGAAGATACAACTTCTGATTACGATCGTGAAAAACTCCAAGAACGCCTTGCAAAACTTGCTGGTGGTGTGGCTGTGATCCACGTTGGTGCTGCGACTGAAGTGGAAATGAAAGAGAAAAAAGCTCGTGTAGAGGATGCTCTTTCTGCAACTCGCGCTGCTGTGGAAGAAGGAATTGTTCCTGGTGGTGGACTCACACTACTACGTGCACAAGACGCAGTGAAAGGATTAAAGCTTTCTGGCGACGAACAAACAGGGGCAAACATCATCTTACGCGCATTAGAAGAGCCTATTCGTATGATCACTTCCAATGCAGGTCTTGAAGGATCTGTGATTGTGGAGCAAGCTCGTGCGAAAAAAGGAAACGAAGGATTTAACGCACTTACTATGGTTTGGGAAGACCTTATCAAAGCTGGTGTGGTTGACCCTGCAAAAGTAGTTCGTTCTGCACTTCAAAATGCAGCTTCTATTGGTGCGATGATCCTCACCACTGAAGTGACCATTACAGACAAACCTGAGCCGAAAGATGCTGCTGGTGCTGGAATGGGCGGCATGGGAGGAATGGGTGGTATGGGAGGAATGGGCGGCATGATGTAAATCATTCGCACATTTCACCTTTGGTCTGTTTGGTTAAACAGGCAGACCAAAACCAAAGAAGGCCTTGTGATTCCTATCCGAGGCCTTTTTTTTATGAATAGGGAGTAGGCAAATTCCAGTTCAATCTTCGATTTCGTTATTTTCTAAACTGTTACGTTTATACTTTTCCTCTGCCCTCTTCTTCTGTTTGTCTTTTTGTTTGCGGATGGCATCGAGTTTTTCTCGAAATTTCTCAGGTGTTCGTTCTTTCTCCATTTCCAAACAGAGTAAGTCACGAGCTTTGTAACGATTGAGTCCTTGGGTGCGGTAAATGGAACACTTCACTTGTTTGCTTGTTGGAACATGAAGTAACACAACAGCTGTTGCCACCTTATTCACGTTTTGCCCCCCTTTGCCACTCGCTTTTACAAACTGTTCTTTTAAATCAGATTCGCGGATGCCGAGTGATTGCATTCGTTTTTGGAGAGCGGCATTTTTTTCTGGGGAAACTGGGAAGGTAAGTGCCATGACAGTGTTACTCTTAGGTTGGAAATTGGAATGGTTTTCGGGCGATGCCTTAAGGATTTGTGAAAAATATCATTTTAAGAAGAGAACCCTAAGAAATAAACCCCTCATGGAAAGAAGGGTTTGCATCCTTACGGCTAAATTGGAACCTAAGACTTGTTTTACGTAGCTGTTGATTCTTCGATTTCTAAAATTCGTTTTCTCAGATCAGAAGCTGTTTCATAATTTTCAATCTGGATGGCATTGAACTTTTGGATGTAAAGACCAACCAGTTCATCCCCAACTTTTCCGGGAACTGACAATGCTTTTTTAAAATTATCAATGTCGAGTGTTGGATGGTTTGTATGGAAGTAGTCCACAATCCTTTCCATTTTGAGCCTTGTTGCTTCTCTGGCAATGCCAGAAGTGTTCCGAAACTCAATGGATAAATTTGCTAATGTTTCCAGTGGTTCACTTACCTGCTCCAGTTGGTCACTGAGATTTGTGGTTTGGGTTTTCTTTTCTTTTGCCTTACAAAATTCTACATACCGCATCACCATGGAATTAAATTGTTCCATTCGTTCTTGGATGTATTGGTTCGCCAAATCTTTGTTTTCTGGCATTTGGAAATCAGGGAGTTGCACCACATCATACAAATGGATATTGTCCGCGAGGATTTTCATGAGTTCCTCTTTGGATGGCAGTGCCACAGGTGGAAAGGTCACCACTGGGTAATTGTCCCCTATTTTTAAGAAACTCACCACCACATTGGAGGCTATGATTTTCCCACCTGGTGCAATCGGATTCTCTCCGAATACATGGCAGTATGCGATTAAATTCCCGGTTGGATTTGGTTTGGAACCGCGTTCAAAATTCATAGTGTATCCTTTAGACTAAGAAATGTGCAGGAAGACACAAGTGATTTTTTAATCTTCCCAATTGGCAATTTGTTCTTCTAAATTCTTTGCAATCTTAAAATACGCCTCTTGTAGAGGAGATTTTTTCTCGTCAAGTAAGGCAGGTTTCCCCGCTTCTCCCGAACTCATCACATCGAGTGTGAGAGGGACCGCACCAAGTTCAGGAACTCCCACTTGTTTGGAAAGTTTTTCCCCTCCCCCTTTGGAAAATACATCGGTCACATGGCCACATTTCGGACAAGCAAACCCAGACATGTTTTCCACAATCCCAAGGATTGGTACTTTTACTTGTTTGAACATAGCAGCAGCACGACCGGCATCTAGGACTGCCACCTCTTGTGGAGTGGTGACAATCACAGCTCCATCGAGGTCAATGAGCTGGGCAAGTGATAACTGTACATCCCCAGTTCCTGGAGGTAAATCGATGAAGAGGTAATCTAATTCTCCCCAAACTACATCGTATAAGAACTGTTCTATGGCCTTACCAAGCATAGGTCCACGCCAAACCACAGGTTGGTCTTCGGTGACGAGAAAGGAAAAGGATATGAGTTTGATTCCATGTTTTTCTATAGGATAAATTTTATCTTCTTCGGATTTTAATGCCACTCGGCCATTAATTCCAAACATCTTTCCAAGGGATGGACCATAAATGTCGGCATCCATAATCCCCACCTTTTTGCCGTTACGTGCTAAGGTGCTCGCTAAGTTTGCAGTGACAGTGGATTTCCCCACTCCCCCTTTTCCAGAACCTACAGCGATGACTTTTTTCACACCGAAGATTCGGTTTCCATCTTCCATCTTTAAGTTTTGATCAACTTCAAATTTGATCTTTACTTTGCCAGCACCTTCGATTTTGGAAATCAACTGTCTTGTTTGTGCTTCGAGTCCAATTTGTAAACGGCGGTCTGCATTCGGAGTTTTGATGAGGATTTCGATTCCATCATCGGTGGGAGTGACTTTTGCCACCATTCCGAGACTCACAATGTCTTTTTTGAGTTCCGGGTGTTTCACTTGCATGAGTTGCCGTTGGATGGTTGTTAAATCAATTTTATCATTCGCCATGGTATGTCCTTTAGACGACTCCCTCTGTCTCTTCGTAAAGAATAGGATTTGTCTCTGTAAATTTAGTATCTGAATAAATGAAACGACGGTAATGGGTTTGTTTTCCCAGTTCGATCAAATGGAATCCACACTCGTGTTTGGAATCCGAAAGTCGTGTACTCGAAGCTGAATTCACAATGGTGAAGGGAGTCTCTTTCCCAGGAAGTTTGACCCAATTGGTATGTGTGTGTCCATGTAAGTACAATTCGGGAGGATTGATTTGTAATCCATCCACCACTTCCTTGCGGTTTGACATACGATGGGAAGCAGATTCCACTTCTGTTTTGGGATTCCAAAGTGGGTGGTGACCCACAAGAACATAAGGTTCTTCTGAGAGTTTCACTGTTTTTTCGACTACTTCTTTGGAAACATATCCGTTTGCTGTGATTCTCGGAATGGCTAAATTGGAATCCCAGCCAACAAATAATTTTCCTGCAATTCGTTTGGTTCGTAAGTAATGATTGGGACAAATAGACTCACCCATCCATTCTGCAAATGCCTTTTCAAATAAAGGATTTGGCCCCATAGCTCTTTTTTGGTAACGGTCATGGTTTCCTGGAATTAAGAACGTTTTGTCCGTTAAAATCGGTTTTAAGATGTCTTTTGCATTTTGGAATTCACTTGGATGTGAAACGTTTGTTAGGTCACCAGAGATAACAAGAGCATCATATTCTAAACTTTTGATAGTGTCCACCATGGCAGCGATTAGAACTACTGGGTGTTTTGACCTTCTCCTCACATGGTAATTGAGGTATCCGACAATGGCTTTTCCGCGAAGCGAAAACAATGAGAGTTTTTTCGGGAAATGTAAATCGGATATATGAAGGATTTTCATTCGTTAATATCCATGATTCCAAGGATATCTCCTTTTTTCACTACCGATCCTTGTTCCATGATGATTTTTTTTAAGGTACCAGAATAAGGGGATTCGACAGGAAATGCGGCTTTATCAGTCACAAGTTCGATCACTTCGTCCCCTTCCTTCACAGATTGGCCTTCTTTGCATAACCAACGGACGAGTTCGATTTTTTCAGTGTCACCTAAATCAGGAGTTTTCAGAAGGAATTCTTTCATATACAAACAAACCTGCTCACTCGGTCGGAAAACTGGTTTACAAAACCAAGTTTTCCCGTTTTTTATACATAAAAGTTTAGCGAACCTCAATGGCAAACGAGAAAATCAAATACAAAGGCACAGAAATCCTTGAAAACTTAGACCAACTCATCCAAAAGGATTATTTCCATTTTGAATTAAAAGGTCTAACCAAATCGACACGTGATATCGTAAACGAAGTGGTCCAAGGAATTTTAAACCGCGTGGGTGCAAACCCTCTCACCTCTTTTCACCTCTTTAGTGGACTCATGGAAGCCCTGCTCAATGCGGTAAAAGCAAATACAAGATTTGTCATTTTCCAAGATGAACTCTTAAACAAACTGAAAGCCCAAGGACAAACTCCTGAAGAAGAAGCAGAAGAGTTACTTGATATCATTTTAGAAACGGAACCACTTCGAGATGCAATGCAACGTTACATTGTGCCCGATAAAATCAAAAAAGTGGTACAAAAAATCCTCACCCTTTCTGACAAAAAAAGAACTAAAAAACACAATCTTTCTCAGGATGAAAAAGATTTCCTAACAATTGTTAGAGAGAAAGTAAAAAAGTATGATTTAAAGATTTCTATGAAAATCGAAATCCGTCCAAACTCTGTTTACATTCGGATTCGTAACGATTCTCCCATTATGGGAATGGACTTAAACAGGATTCGAAAGAGTAGAGAACGTCACGCAGAACTTGCCAAACAAGGGAACAGTGCTGAGTTTTTTCGCCCAGACTTTTTGGATGAAAAAGAAAGTGCAGGATTTGGAATTGCAATGATTGATGAAGGTTTTTATAATTTGGGACTTGATCCATTAGAATGTTTTGATATCCAAACCAGCAAAAAAACCACAACCGTCTATTTGAATTACCCACTCGAAGCACTCCAAAAAATGGAGTTTTGATTCCTATCGAATCCATTCCTTGGATACAATTCGAAGAGAACTACCGAAACTTAGGTGGCCTTCTCTTCGAAGATTGTGTATCAGAACCTGGTTACACAATCTGTGATCATTACTCTCATCCGATCGAAGAAATTCCGCTTACATTCTCTCGAAACCAAAACTTAAAAGGACAAATCCACTCCCTATTCGATCGATTGGATTTAGAAAGAAAAAAAGGGAATTACCCTTGTGGGATCCTCAATTATGAATTAGGATACCACTTTATAGAAGGATTGGATTTAGAATCTTCTCCTTTAAAGGAAGGAACCCCACTCCTTCATATCACAATTTACCAAAACAAAAAAAGATCAATATACAAAAATCCTGATTTGAAGTTTGATTCGTTAATTTCCATTTCAAATCCCAAACCAAAATGGTCGAAAGACGAATATACAACCCAATGGGAAAAAACTTTGGAGTATTTGAAACTTGGTGAAAGTTATGAATTAAATTTGTGTTTTCCCGTCGAATTTCAGATTCAAGGTGATTTGTTTTCCTATTACCAAAACCTCAAAACAAAACAAAAAACAAAATATTCTGTATTTTATCCTTACGATGGGAAAAACAAAACCATTGTCTCCCTCTCTCCTGAACTTTTTTTTGAAGTCAATGGGGAAACAATCACCACCGAACCAATGAAGGGAACCAATGTAAGAGGGAATACAAAAGAGGAAGACCAAAAGAATTTTTTACACCTACAAACTTCCGAAAAGGAAAGAGCCGAAAATGTAATGATCACAGATCTGTATCGGAATGATTTGGGAAGAATCGCCAAACAGGGAACAGTTGTCGTGGAAGAACTTTTTTCAATCCGAGGGCTCAGTACTGTTTGGCAAATGGTTTCCCAAGTAACGGCAAAATTAGACAAACCATTTTCTTGGAATACAGTCCTCTCTTCCTTGTTCCCATCAGGATCCGTGATTGGTGCACCCAAACGAAATTCCTATGAACTTTTACGTTCACTAGAATTTGGAAACAGAGGGGTGTATACCGGTGCGTTTTTTACATCGGAGGAAACAAACCACATTCCCCAAATCCGTGCCTGTGTTACAATTCGTACGTTAGAAACAGAATCAAATGACAAATCGCATAAAGCGATTTATGGCATTGGGAGTGGAGTCACAGTACTTTCCAAACCCAATGAAGAATATGAAGAATGCCTCTCCAAACTAAAGGTACTAACGAGTCCCGTCCCACCCACTTTCCAAATTTTAGAGACAATGAAAGTATCCAACGGAAAAATATTCTTAAAAGAACATCATGGAAATCGATTGGAAAGTACAGCAAAACGGTTTGGATTTTCTTTTTCAAAAAAAAAGTTAGAAGATACTTTCCATAGAATCGAATTAGAAGTAACAGGCAAGGTTAGGATACGTTTCTTACTGAATGAAGAGGGCAACTTCCATTGGGAAAAAACGCCACTTCCGAAACGTTCGATCCGTCCTACCATACAATTGGGTTTTGCAAAGGAACCTATCAATTCAAATGATGTATTTTTATTCCACAAAACAACAAACCGTGGTGTCTATAACCATCTAACGGAAGTTTGTAAAGAATTAGGTTTTGATGATTGTATCCTTTTTGACAAGGATGGCAGAGTGCTTGAAACGACGATCCGCAACCTATTTTACAGAGAAAAGGGAAAATGGTTTACACCTTCCTTGGAAACAGGTGGTTTACCTGGAGTATTCCGAGAATGGCTTCTTAAAAAAGGTTGGGTGGAGGTAAAACCCACAACTAGAGATGACTTACTACAAGCAGAGGCCATCCTAGTGGGGAATTCCGTCCGAGGTTTCGAACGGGTAACACTTGTTACAAAATAAATCGACTTAGGTCTTTGTCCTCTATGATTCCTTTTAGTTTGTTCGAAACATATTCTTCATTGATGACAACATGTTTTTTGTCCTCTGGTAAATCGGGAGCTTCAAAACTTGTGTCTTCCAATAATTTTTCCATGATGGTATTGAGTCTTCGTGCTCCAATGTTTTCATTTTTTTCATTCATTTGAAAAGCAAGTTTCGCAATTTCAGCAATTCCATCTGGTGTGTATTCAATCTTCACACCTTCTGTGGCAAGAAGGGCTTCGTATTGTTTGGTGAGGGAAGACTTTGGAGTTGTGAGTATTTTGATAAAATCTCCCTCCGTCAGTGTTTCCAATTCCACACGGATTGGAAAACGACCTTGTAACTCAGGGATCAGGTCAGATGGTTTTGTCATGTGAAATGCACCCGCGGCAATAAACAAAATATGATCTGTTTTGATTGGACCGAGTTTTGTATTGACTGTGGATCCTTCTACGATGGGAAGTAAATCACGCTGCACCCCTTCTCTCGAAACATCTGCTCCTTGGCGCCCTTCTCTTCCCGCGATTTTATCAATTTCATCGAGAAAAATAATTCCCATCTCTTCCACTCGGCGAACTGCTTCTTGTTGGATTTTATCAGAATCGATGAGTTTTTCTGCTTCCGATTCGAGTAAAATTTTCTGTGCATCCGAAACTTTCACTTTTCGTTTGCCTGATTTTTTTGGCATCAAATCCCCAAGTAGGTTTTGGATTTGGTTGTCCATCTCTTCCATATTCCCCGCACCAAACACTTGCAACATGGGCATACCTGTTTGAGCCGATGGTTTTGGAATATCAATTTCGATTTCTTGTTCGTTTAGGATCCCTTTCCGTACTTTGTCACGAAACTTTTCTCTGGATTCTTTATAACTTTCAAACCGTTCTTTTTCTTCAGGGTTTAGTTCAGATTCTTTTTTATGAAAGATAGGTGGTAAGATCGCATCTAAAATAATTTCTTCTGCTTTTTCTGTGGCTTTGTCTCTCACACGTTCACGAAATTCCGCCTTTACAAGGTTTAATGCACCCATGGCCAAATCTCGTATCATGGATTCAACATCCCGACCTACATACCCAACTTCTGTGTATTTGGTGGCTTCCACTTTCAGAAAAGGTGCACCACATAACTTAGACAGACGACGTGCAATTTCAGTTTTCCCAACTCCTGTTGGCCCAATCATAATGATGTTTTTAGGATAAATTTCTTCCCGTAAGGATTCATCGAGTTTACGCCTTCTCGAACGATTGCGAAGGGCTACTGCCACAGCTCGTTTTGCTTTTGTTTGGCCAATGATATGTTCATCCAAACGTTCGACAATTTGACGAGGCGTAAGATCCTCTGTTTTGTTTGGATCGTTTGCCACTTCTGCTAAAATGGTTTTGAGTGTCATATTATAATTCCTCGATCACTAAATTGTGGTTTGTATAAATACAAATGTCTGCGGTGATCTTCATCGCTCTTGTGATAATTTCTTTTGGGTCTAAGTCTGTATTCTCTACGAGTGCTCTTGCAGCACTGAGGGCAAAATTACCACCAGATCCAATGGCAAGTACACCGTCATCTGGGGAGATCACATCCCCTGTTCCGGAAATGAGAAAGGATTCATTGGCATCACAAACAATGAGGAGTGCCTCAAGCCTTCGTAACATTCGGTCCATCCTCCATTCACGTGCCAGTTCAACTGCCGCACGAGAGACAGATCCACCATGTTCGATTAATTTTTTTTCAAAGAGTTCAAAGAGTGTGAAGGCATCGGCAGCACTTCCAGCAAATCCAGCGATCACCTTACCATTGTAAAGGCGACGTACTTTTTTTGCTGTATGTTTCATGACGGTATTTCCCATCGAAACTTGGCCATCTCCTCCGACTGCAATTTTTCCGTTTTTACGGACAGAGAGGATGGTGGTTGCGTGAATTGTTTCCATACGGATAAAATTCCAAATGGGAAACCTTTGTCGAGAAAAATGGAGGTTACTTTCTTTTGATGAGGACCATCTGGTTTCCAATCTCAAAGGATTGGTCTAAAAAATAATAGTCAGTGAGTTCGCGGATCATAAATAACCCTATGCCGTGTTCTCTGTAATCACTCACGTCAAAACTTCGTAAGTCTTTGGGTTCTACTTTTTTTCCATAATCTCGGAGTTTGATCTCCACTCTGTCTTTATCAAATTGGATTTCGATAAAGATGGGTTTGTCTGTGCGATTCGAATAAGCGTGACGAATGATATTGGTGATGGCTTCCCCGATGACCAATTTTAAATCCATGGAATCAAATAGGGAAAATCCATGTTCTAAACATAAATGAAAAAAGTAATTACGAGTGTGGGAAACAAAACGAGGGTTGGAGGGAATTTGGATACGGACTACTTTTCCGTAGTCCGCATGTTTCGTGGGGTTCGACATTATCCTCTCGGATGGAATTTCTTATGAACTTCCTTCAGAGTTTTATTTGCCATATGTGTGTAAATCTGTGTGGTAGAAATATCAATATGACCAAGTAACTCTTGCACGGACTTAAGGTCTGCGTGGTTTTCGAGTAGGTGTGTTGCAAACGAGTGACGTAGTGTGTGTGGTGTGACTTTTTTCTTAATTTTAGTTCGTTTGATGTAGTGGTTGAGAAGTCTCCAAACCGACTTACGATTGATATACGATCCTTTTTTGGAAACAAACACAAAGTCACAGGTTCTTTTTTTGAGAATTTCCGTGCGGCTTTCAGTGAGGTAACGTTTTAGGATTTCCAAAGACTTCTCACCAAAAGGAACGAGGCGTTGTCTTCCCCCTTTTCCTTCGACAGTGATGGTCATATTTTCCACATCGATATCAGACATTTTTAAGTTACAAGCTTCTGAAATCCGAAGGCCAGATGAGTATAGTAATTCAAAGATACATTTGTCACGAAGTTCGTACAAATTGTCCTCTTTGATGTTTTTAAAGAGTTCCTCGATTTCCGCTTGTGTGAGGTAATCAGGGATGGTTCTTGCAACTTCAGGAGTTTCAATTTTTTCCGTTGGATTGGAATCGAGACGTTTTTCATCTCGTAAGTATTTGTAAAATTGACGGATTGCCACAACTTCTCTTGCGAGAGTTTTTGCAGAGATTTTACGTTCCCTTTCTTCTTCGAGAAAACGCATGATGTCGTTTGCTTTTACTTCTAAAAAGTTGATATGTTCTTTTTCCAAAAAGATGGCGAACTTGTTGAGATCGTATCCGTAGGAATAAATCGAATTATCGCTCAGTCCTTTTTCTACGGACAGGTACTCTTGGAATGTTTGTAAAAGCTGATTTTGAGAAACTGGCAATTTGGAACCCATCTTTACTCTCTTATGTTACTTAAAGAGTCGGACAAAAAGCTTAAAGAGACTTATTATTTTTTTTGCCACAAATGGCTATGTCAGGAAAAAAGGAGATGTGACTTACCGAATCACTCCCTTTTTTTTACTCATCCTTTCTTTCCTGTTAGTCGTTAATTGCGGCCGAAAAGAACGAACTCTTTTTGAAGAAGGAAAAAAATGGGAATTGGTTGGAGAAAAAACAAAAGCCCTTTATTATTACGAACTTTCGCTCCGGGAAAATCCTGAGTATGATCCTGTCCTCAAACGTATGGGACTTCTCCTTGCTGACAGTGTGGAATCCATTGCCACGGCCATCTTTTATTTGGAAAAATACCACAAACAAAAAAAAGACGACACGGAAGTACAAAGAGAACTCTTCCGCCTCTATCTTACCACAGGGTATGAAAAAGAAGCACTGGAAATTTTAGAGGAAATTCGGTTCCAAGGGAAAAAAGAAACCTTGGAATTTTTTGAAGCTACCTATCTCTGTCTTACCAGAGGGGTCAAACAAAAGGACTACCTCCAGAGTTTAGAAACTAGCCCACTTTCGGGTGACCCGTACTATGCACCTTGGGTGCGGGCGTGTGAAACAAAATAAGCACAAATCGTTTAGACCGAGTCTAAAGAATAACGAACTAGATACAGATTAGGAGAGAATATGAACCACAAAGTTGTCATCATTGGATCAGGACCTGCAGGACACACAGCAGCCATTTACGCGGCGAGAGCCAATTTAAACCCAGTGATGTATGAAGGATTTATGGCAGGTGGTGTTGCCGCAGGTGGACAACTCACAACGACAACGGAAGTGGAGAATTTCCCTGGTTTTCCAGAGGGGATCGATGGAACCAAACTCACTCAACTTTTCCGCGAACAATCGGCAAAATATGGAACCACCATCCATACCCAAACCATCACCAAAGTCGATTTTTCAAAACGCCCTTTTACCATTTGGTCAGATGACGAAGAAATCAAAGCAGAATCCATTATCATTGCAACTGGCGCCACCGCCAAACGTATGTTTGTAAAAGGAGAAGATGTATTTTGGCAACGTGGGATTTCCGCTTGTGCCGTATGTGACGGTGCCCTTCCGATTTACCGAAACAAAGCTCTTGCAGTGGTCGGTGGTGGTGACTCAGCAGTGGAAGAAGCAAATCACCTGACTAAATTTGCATCAAAAGTATATCTTGTGGTGAGACGTGACCAACTCCGCGCTTCCCAGATCATGCAAAAACGTGCCATGGAACACCCAAAAATTGAAATCCTTTGGAACCAAACCGTTGTGGAAGCAAAAGGTGGTGCAGGTGGACTTACCTCCATCGTACTCGAAAGCACAAAGGACAAAACCCAAAAAGACTTAGAAGTGGGTGGACTTTTTTATGCGATTGGCCACGTTCCCAATACAGAAATTTTCAAAGGCCAATTGAATTTAGATGAAACAGGTTATATCATCACAAAACCAGGAACCACACAAACCAATGTGGAAGGTGTATTTGCTGCAGGTGATGTTCAGGACAAAGTGTACAGACAAGCGATCACGGCTGCAGGTAGCGGTTGTATGGCGGCACTCGAAGCAGAACGTTGGTTAGAAGGTCATTAGAATTTAAACATTCACTTCCTTTTGGAAGAAAAACCGATTTGGTGGGAGATCGCCAAATCGGTTTTTTATATCACTCCGAATACTGTACCGATTCTCGATTTGGGAACACCACCGAATCACCATTTGGTGCCACATATTGTTTTTTTCCATTTTCCCATTCCACGAGTGTGAAGTTAGAACCTCGGAAAACAATTTGATTCCCAGGGAAAACATTCGCTTCCCATCCATCTCCAAACCAACGATAATTTCCTTTTTTCCATAAGAAAAAATAGGTTCCTTTGGGTCCTAAAAAATCCCCTTCCCGTTTTCCTGTATAATCATTCACATTAGCGACAAATATTTTATAGAGGGAAGGAAGTTCATCGTAGGATTTGATCTCTTTTGCAGATTCTTTGAGAGTAAAACCTTTCTCTAAAAAGGAAAAATATTCATTGGGAAATTGTGGGTTCATGACTGTATACCCAGAGAGAGAAAGTGATTTAGAATCCTTTAAGATTTGAATTTTGTCTGTTTCAAATCGTTTTACACTTTCTTTCAATATGGAATCTGCACTGACACCAGTTACTTTTTGTAAGGCGAGAGTGGACTCAAGTCCCAAACAAGTTTCTTTTTGGTAGGAAGTGATCGCGTCTTTTCCATATACATCATGGATGTGTTTCACTAAGATGGCGCCAAAAAGATAAGGTATGTTGTCTTTGTATTTGGCATCTAACAAAGATTTAAAGGATTTGGGTGCCTTACTTTCGCGTATTAATTTTTCTGTTTCTGTATATACCCATACACGTTTACGGTCACTCATTCGAGATTCAATATAAGATGCCAATCCTTCTTCAAACCAGGGATCAAGGATTTCTTGGGAAGGTTGGGTTCCTGTTTCCGCTATGGTTTTTAAACAAGAAACTTGTTCTGCGTTTCTTGTCAGTTTTTGGAGTACCATACTAAAATTAAGCCGGCGAAGGGAATCTGCGTCAAAATTTGGATTACCCGACCGTTCTGGCATTTGTTCGCCACAACATAAAACGATGGCATCCTTACCCCCAAATCCCATTTCTGTTTGGTTGGCACCAGGGAGATCAAAACCTATATATTCTTTTGCAGTTTGGTAATCATCAAAGAGTAAAACAGGAATTTTCCCCCGATTTTCAAAACCAAATTCATTTTTTAAAAAAGTAAATAAAGATTTGGTTTTGACTTCTTCACCAAACACACGTAAAAACTCATTCCATTTATCAGAACCATAAAATGTAAGATTTTCCAATTCCAACTTTGGTTTTCCGAATTTGGATTCATTGACAAGAAGGTAGTTTTGATACTCGAGAGGTTTTTGGTAAATGGAATCGTATTCTTTTCGGTGGGAAATCCAATACTTTGTGATTTTGGTATTGTCTGGATAATTCCAAACGAGTGTCGGCAAACATCCGTTACATGATGCGGAAGGAGGAGCAAAAACAAATCCAGTCCCTGTTGGAAAATCTAATTTAAAAATCCCTGTTGGCCATTCCGTAAACACACTGCCATCAGCACGTTTCCATTGGTAATGGTTTTTGGCCCATTGGTAAACTTCTCCCCCATCAGGTCCCGAATAATACCCAGGGGCTGCATCTAAAAATCCTAACTTCAAATCTTCCAGTTTTGGTTCTTGGAGTTTTTCAGATTGGAAAAAACTCTTTGGTGCCGTTTCTCCAAAATCAAAATACAAAACTTCTGCCCCACTCCCTCTTTTTAGAGGAACTGGTTTTCTCTCAGCATCAGAATAAAGGAAAGAACCAAGTAGGAAAGAAATTAAAAAAACTAGATTACGTTTCATAGGGACAATTCTCAATTGCCCCCAATTTTGTTCTAAAATTAGAGCACTGTCAAGAGGATTCTAAACAGCGTTTTGGTTTCGATAGGCGATGGCGATTTGCCCAGTTCTTGAAATTTCTCGGATTCCATATGGTTTTAAAACAGCGATGATATTCGTCACCTGACGTGAATTTCCAGAAAACTCAATTAGAAGGGAATCTTCTGTCATTTCTAAAATTTTCACATCAAATCCATTACAAATTGTAAGTGCTTCACTACGATTACTTTCACTGATGGAAAACGAAACAAGAACTAGTTCCCTTTGAACTGAACTCGCATACGCCATATCTTGTACTCTTAAAACATCAGGGAGTTTTAATAATTGGTTTTTCACCTGACCAACGACAAAGTCATCTCCATTGAGAACAATTGTCATAGAGGACACTTCTGGGTTATCGGTAACACCGACTGCAATTGAATCAATGTTATACCCACGTCTTGTGAATAAACCTGAGACATGGCTCATGACACCTGGATGGTTATTGACTAATATACTGAGTGTATGTTTCATTTTTTCAATTTCCCCAAGTCTTTGAATTCGATGAGATCTTGTTGTGATTTACCAGCAGGGATCATTGGGAAAACTTTTTCTTCTGCAGGGATCATGACTTCAATGAGTGCTGAACCACTGTCTTTCAAAAAGAACTCTACCCCTTTATCAATCTCTGATTTTTTTTCAATTCTCATTGCTGGGATATCATAAGCTTCGGCAAGTTTCACAAAGTTAGGATTATAAGACCATTGTGATTCACTAAAACGTTCTTCATAAAAAAGTTCCTGCCATTGGCGAACCATACCAAGAAAGTTATTATTAAAAAGTAAAATCTTAACACCTAACTTAGATTGTGCGATCGTCGCAAGTTCTTGGATACACATTTGGAAAGATCCGTCACCTGTCACACAAATCACAGTTTTATCTGGGTTACCAAATTTGGCACCGATGGCCGCAGGTAATCCAAATCCCATTGTACCAAGGCCACCAGAAGTAAGCCATGTATTCGGTTTATCAAAGAGATAATACTGTGCTGCCCACATTTGGTGTTGGCCAACATCAGTAGAAACAATTGCCTCACCCTTAGTTTTTGTATATACCCTGTTTAAGAAGTCTTGTGGTTTGATACTTTCGCCATTGTTGTCATAATCGAGTGGGTGATTTTTTTTGAGAGTTTGGATTCTGGAAATCCAATCGGCACGATCTCCACCTTTTACAAAAGGAAGGATTTCACGAATGGCATCTTTCAAATCACCATGTAAGATATGGTCCACATTAATTCGTTTATTAAACTCTGCTGCATCAATGTCAACATGGGCTCTCACTGCATTTGGTGCAAAGTCTTGGTATTTGGCAACACGGTCATCAAACCGAGCCCCTAAATTGAGAATATAATCACATTCTAACACGGCTTTGTTGGCATAAGCCGTTCCATGCATACCAAGCATTCCCACGGAAAGTGGATGGGTGCCAGGAAAAGCACCAAGCCCCATGAGTGTTGTCGTCACAGGTGCATTTGCTTTTTCAGCAAGAGCTTTAATTTCCGCAGAAGCAAAAGAGTTGATTGCACCACCACCCACATAGAGTAACGGACGTTTGGCTTGGTTCAAAGCATCCGCAAATTCTTGAGGATCCCCTTTTACCTTTGGTCTTTCATAATGGTGAGGAGCAATTTTTAATGCGGAAGCTTTTCGTACGGAAGTTTTTTCCAATTGAACATCTTTTGGAAAATCGAGTAATACTGGGCCTGGTCGACCACCCATTGCGATTTTTATGGCTTCTTCAAAATGACGAGCAAGGTCATCGGCCTTTTTGATTAGTGCATTGTATTTTGTTATGGGAATTGTGATTCCAAAAATATCTGCTTCTTGGAAAGCATCGGTTCCAATGGCATCTGTGGCTACCTGACCTGTGATGGCAAGAATGGGGATGGAGTCCATTTTAGCATCAGTCAGACCAGTGATTAAATTGGTTGCTCCAGGTCCAGAAGTTGCGATACAAACACCTAACTTTCCTGTGGAACGAGCATAGCCTTCCGCCATATGGATGGCACCTTGTTCATGGCGAACAAGGATGTGTTTGATTTTTTTACTATGATAAAGTTCGTCGTAGAAAGGGAGAATGGCACCACCAGGGTAACCAAAGACAATTTCAACACCCGCTTCTTCCAATAATTCGACCATGAGCCGGCCGCCTGTAATTGCTTCGGTTGTAGATGTCATACGTATCCCCCCTCATTGTCATTTCTGCAAAAAAGAGCCTGGTGTCAATGTTCTCACGTTTTTGAGTCGATTTTTACTGTCTAAAAAGGAATGCTGAAAATTGGACAGAGAAAATGGAAAACGCCGAGATTGAAAAAACACAAGAAGATGAAAAATTCACAAAAATAAAAGCTCTTGCAAAAGAAGCTTATCGTTTTCTCGACCAAGGTCGCTTCAAAGAAGCAAAAGAACGATTAGACATATTAATTGATGAAGATCCTTCCAATACCTATGGGCTTGTTGGACTTGGCGATTATTATGCCAAAACAAAACAACCAGAACAAGCCATCCAATATTATCGAAAATGTTTGAGTGGTGATACCACAAATAAGTTTTCCCTTATGGGACTTATGAATGCCTACCGAGATCTCAATAGTTTAAAAAGAATCATTGAAGTTGCGGAAGAATTTCACCACATAACAATCACAGATGCAAGTATTTTATCTAGAGTTGCTGATGCCCACAGAAAGTTAAAAAACTTCAAAGAATCAGAAGTGTATTATATGGAAGCTCTGCAAATTAATCCAAATGACCAATATGTCATTGTAGGACTTGGGCATTTGTATTTTGCCTGCCAACGGTATGCGGATGCGATTTTATGGTGGGAAAAACTTCTGAGTAGCCAACCAAATAATATTAAAATCCTAACTGAAATTGGAAATAGTTACCGTAAGATCAAAGATTTTGATAAAGCAATTCTTTACTACGAACGTGCCAAAAATCTAGATCCAAAAAACTTTTTTGCTCTTTATGGTCTTGCCGAGTCTTACCGCGGGAAAAAAGATTTTAAAACTGCAATCACTCATTGGGAAAAAATCCTTGAGTCTGACCCTGAAAACAAACTCATTATCAACCGTTATGCGGACTCTCTCAGAGGCCTTGGCAACTACGACAAAGCTCTCGAATGTTTTAACAAAATTCTCGCGAGTGGCGACGATTATTTTGCACTTCTCGGAAAAGCTGCCGCATTACGACTCATTGGTGACCTCGAAAAAGCAGAAGAAATTTATTTAGGACTGCTAACCAAATCTCCAAATGATCCAAGACCAGCCCTTGAACTTTCAGACCTTTGGGACATCATGGGGAAAAAAGCACAGGCCATCAAATTGCTAGAGGATTTAGCAAAGAAAAATCCATCTAACGAAGCAATTCGCGAACGGATTGAGTATTTAAAGGATTAGGAATACTATCTTTCACTTATTGGTATGAAATTGAGATACATCCATACCAATAGTGCAAATGTACTTGTTACAAAAAAAGTAACTCCTGCTCCAAACGTAAACCAAATCCAACCAGCAATCAAACTTGCAAAAAAAGTAGCAAAACTCTGTAACCCAGTGAACATTCCAATGGCAGTCCCTACTTCCTCGGAAGGCACAAGGTTACTAATCCAAGCTTTTCCAATTCCTTCTGTTGCACTTGCAAAAAGACCATATAAAAAAAAGGCAAATACAATCCATGCCAGAGTTTGAAAGCTACCCATGATCCAATACACAAGGATGAACATAAAAATTCCGAATAAAAACATTCGTTTGAGTCCGAAACGATCTGCCAATATCCCAAATGGATAAGCAAAGATGGCATACACTAAATTATAAAAAATATAAATCCCAATGACTGTCGTGTCAGTGAGCCCCACTTCTTTTGCTTTCAGGATCAAAAAAACATCGGAACTATTCCACAAAGCAAAAACAAGTAATCCAAAAACTAACTTTCGATAATTGGAATTTGTCTGTTTCCAATACGAAAGATAGGAAAACAAACTAGTTGTTTTTCCCATTTGTTTTGTTTGGTTTTCCTTATCTTTTAATAAAAAAGTAAGTCCTATTGAAATGAAACCTGGCACTATCGCCAAATAAAACAAATATACATATTGATTGGGATAAAGTGCCAAAAAGATTAAAGCGATGCTTGGACCAATCACAGCACCCAGTGTATCAAAGGAACGATGGAATCCAAAAATCTGTGCTTTTGAGGAAGATGTTGCTTCTGCTGATAATAAAGCGTCCCGAGCTCCAGTGCGAACACCCTTTCCAATCCGATCCATTGTTCGTGAAAAAAAGACAAGGTATGGCAATCGACTTATGGCTAACAAGGGTTTGGAGATGGCACTCAGTGCATAACCAAAACGCACAAAAGGAACTCGTTTTCCTTGGATATCCGAGAGATTGCCAAAGTACCCTTTACTATAACCAGCGACAAATTCAGCAACCCCTTCCAAAAATCCAATGAAGAGGATCGAATAACCGATGGACTTTAAGTAAATAGGTAAAATTGGGTATAACATTTCGCTTGCGATGTCGGTAAAAAGACTCACAAGCGAGAGTATCCAAACTGTTTTGGAAATTGTTTTCAAATTTTTAGAGACCTACCAGCCCAAAAGAATGTATCCATTTGGGAATCACTCTTATGAAACTGGATGGAAAAGAATCAGTAACACTCCTTACGGAGCAATGGTTTTGAGTAAACTTAAGTCCTCTTTTTTGAAGACTTTAATCGTTGTTTTTTCTCCTTCTTTTGGTTTTCCTGTTACGTAAATTTTATCGCCAAAAAATGTGAGTTCCGAATTTTCTTCGACTGGTTCTTCTGTCCGTTTTTCAAACGTTAAATCTGATTTAAAACGTGATACATGGTATTTGTCTTTTACCTTTTCAATTACATAAATTTTGTCTTCACGATTGATCATAGGTGTTCGCCAGAAAATATCAGCTGATTCACTAGTCTTTTTTACACCTAATTTATCTGGATCAAGTAACACTAGTTTGTGTTTTCGAGTTTCTACTTTTTCTCCATCATAACCAAGTATAAGTACCCCTTGGTTTGCAATTTCTTTAAACTCCTTAGAACAAATATTATTGTAAGGACTTTTGAATAGAGCATCATCTTTTGCTGGATCAATGGCCCAAAGTTCATTGGAATAGTGACCATCTGTATCATATTTGATAAACTTCATAAAAAGGATTTTGTTGTTCACAACATTATCACTTTGTTCTTCTTTTTTCTTCAGTTCTTCTTTGGTTTGTGCGAGTTCTGTTTTTAATTCTTCAACTTTCGCTTCTACCTTTTGAACTGTGTCATCTTTTTTTGCACCATCACTTGAAGTAGTGGTTCCTGTTCTTGCTTCTTCTTTTTTAGCAAGTTGTTCTTCTTTTTTGCTCAGCTCTTCTTTTTTTGCTTCGACTGCTTGGGATTTCTCGTCAGTTTGTTTTTTCTCTTGTTCGATCTTTTTGACTTCTTCCGTTTTTTTATCAATCTCAGCTTTATTTTTTACAGGATCTTTTTTGAGTTCATTTAGACTTGCAACTGCTTCTGCTTCTTGTTTTTTAAGAGCTTCTTTTTTGTCTTGGAGATCTTTACCTTCTTTGGACACTTCGTCTTTTTTATCTTGCAATACCTTTTTTTCATCTTTGATTTTATCGGTTTGCAACTTGTCCATTTTTTTGGCTTCGTCTTCCATCTTCTGTTTGGTGGCAGGATCTTTTTCTTTGTCCTTCACCGTACGATTTACATCTTTTTCTAATTCATCTGTCGTAACATCTTTACCACTGTCTTTTAAGATGTTCCCTTCTATTGGAATGATGATTTGTGTTTTACCTGGCCAATTTTTATATACCGTATCAATCCCCAATTTATCAGGAGATGTTACTTCCATCACACCGGCTGTGTATTTTTTTCCAAAAAATTTGGCATCCTTTCGATGAGTTGCATTATAGTACAGAATGTACTGAGCGAGTGTCTCAGCATTTCCTACTTTGTATTGGAAAGACTTTTCAATATAAGAAGCAAGGATCCTAGCAATGGAATTGATATGATCAAAACTTTGTGTTTCGGAAATAATCAGGATATCAGCTCCCAGTTTTCCATCAGCTCCAGGTAAAATCCTTTGGATTTTCACTCCATCCACACTTGCCGAATTTTCTTTGGACAAGGTTTCTGCGAGTTTTTTACCAGTTTCCGTGTTTTCTTGGATGATGTCATCGGAAGCCTTACGTAAGGATCGGTTGATGAATTCAATTTTTTTGGAACCCTTGATTTCGGATTCACCGAGAGGGGCTTTGGACTGGGCTGTCAGTGAAAAACCGACAACAATTAGACAAATGATGATGGAACGAGAGATTCTCATTGTTTCCTCACGAAAATAGGTTTCAGATGCCCACAAGATTAACAACCTTTCCGATTCTGCAAAGCAAGTTTTCGAATAAAAATCTATTTACCAGGGGGTGAACTTTCAAAATTCTGTGGGAGAATGCCTACGTTTACACACAGAATCTTCAATTTTAATGCAGGTCCCGCCATGCTCCCTACCGAGGTCATGGAGGAGGCGCAGTCTGAGTTCCTCAATTTTAAAGGAACTGGTATGTCTGTTATGGAAATGAGCCATAGAGAAAAACTTTTCCAAACTATTTTAGATGAATCCATCGCTGATTTACGAGAACTTTTAAACCTACCTTCTCGTTATGCGGTTGTTTATTTTCCAGGTGGAGCTACTTTACAATTTTCAGCGATTCCTTTTAATTATTTAGAATCAGGTGATTCCGCTGATTTTGCAGTAACTGGCGTTTGGGCAAAAAAAGCGTTTGAAGAAGCCAAAAAATTCTACCCAAATGTAAAATCCATCTTCAATGGAGCGGATTCCAAATACATGGAACTTCCTACCATCACGGATGCTTCTGTCAATGACGGTGCAAAGTATGTTTATATCACATCTAATAATACAATTTATGGAACACGATACAAATCCTTTCCTAAATTGAAAAAAGCTCCACTCATAGCTGATATGACAAGTGAGTTACTCAGTCGCAAACTACCTATTGATGATTTTTCTGTCCTCTTTGCAGGAGCTCAAAAAAACATTGGTCCTTCTGGACTGACTGTTGTGATTTATGATAAGGAAAAACTCCCACAAGTTTCCCATGCAATACCCAATCTTATGAATTTTGCTTTGATGGAAAAAAATGGATCTCTTTATAACACACCACCTACCTATTCCATCTACATTGCTGGGCTTGTTTACAAGTATTTAAAACGGAAAGGTGGACTTTCTGTTATGGAAGAAATCAATGAAAGAAAAGCAAAAAAACTGTACGATGCAATTGATGAATCATCTTTATTTTATGCTCCCGTACCAGAGGCGTTTCGTTCTGCGATGAATGTTGTATTTCGTAGCCATAATGATAGTTTAGATTCCAAATTTTTGTCACTTGCCGAGGAACAAGGATTTGCTGGTCTTAAAGGATACCGTGAAGTAGGTGGATTTAGAGCGAGTATCTACAATGCAATGCCTGAAGAAGGAGTGGATGCACTTGTATCCTTTATCAAAGAATTTGAAAGGACAAATGGTTAAATTTGGATTAGGGATATTCATTTGTCTCACGACAGGTGTTCTCTATGCACATTCTGTTTGGATTCCTGAAGGAAATTTTGGTTGGGAAGAAGCTAAACAATGTTATGTGACTTTGCAAAAAGAAATTCCGCCAAAGGCCATTAGCCCTGACATTCAAAATTTGGATCGAACCAAAATGTCTTTTTTTGCAAGAGAGTCTGCTGAACTCAGAATCAATTCTTTGGATTGTATCAAAACTTCGATTACACTTCCAGAAAAAGATTCCAATTTGGGAGAACTTTTAACACCATCACTACTCTCTGGACTCAAGTGGGAAGAATCCTATTTCCAACTGGAATGGAGGATTCTTCTTTCTGATAACAGACCCTACCCTCTGACTCCAAGTGAGATTCAGATCGCCAAACAATGGCTAGAGTCGCATAATGAAATCAAACAAGAAATTTTTGCTTTAACGATCGAATATTTATCCGAAAAAAATCCAAGTTCCAGACGTGAAAGGTATCTCGACCTATTCACTGGTTATTATGGAAGTTTACTCCGAGAAAGGGATAAGTTTTTACTCTCCCTTTCCGTTGAAAGTTATACGTCTTACACCGATGCCCTAAAACAAAGAAAGGAAAAATCCGAATGAAAGAAAAAATTGGAATCGCCTCTGATCATGGAGGATTTGCTCTCAAAGAATTCCTCAGGAAAAGTCTCGAGGAATCGTATGAAATGGTCGATTACGGTACTAAGAGCGAAGAGTCCGTCGACTACCCAACCATCATTGGAGATGCTTGCCGAAAGGTTCTCTCTGGTGAAGTCCCAAGGCTCATCGCTCTTTGTGGTACTGGCATTGGAGCATCCATTGCAGCAAACCGCTTCAAAGGCATTCGAGCGGCCCTTTGCCATGATGAGTTTACGGCGGAAATGTCCAAACGCCATAACAATGCCAATGTACTCGTTTTAGGGGGAAGAGTTCTCGGAACAGATTTAGCTCTGAGAATTGTGAAAAAATGGATCGAAACAGATTTCGAAGGTGGCAGGCACCAAAAACGATTGGGTCTTATCGAAGAACAATCCTAATTTCCCTATGTTTCCTCCTTTCGGGGACCTCTCTCTTCTCATGGGAAGTCCCCAAAAAGGAAACCGTCAACCTGAGCCTTTGGAAAAAAATTGGTGTTGTCGAACACAAAGAACCTGGCAAAAAAAACACACTCAAACCAAAAGAAAACACACCTCGATATGGAGAGTTGTTTTTTGATTTTGAAGGGGAACCAAATGAACCAAACCTATCAGAATCGGGAACCACTTTCCCTTCCAAGTCAATCTCTGTTGTTTCCTCTTCCTACTTAGAAGATACCAAAACACAATTTTTTGGTAAAAAATCCGCTTACTTTTCTGGTAGAAGGAACCAAATCCACCTTTCCGTTTCAGGGAACTCAGTGTTTGGAACCCACCCAGATCCATTCAGCATTTCCATTCCACTCCGTATGGGAGAACAAGGTGCAGGTTCCGTGATCTTGGACCGAACGGTTTATGTGAAAGGGAAAAAATACGGCATCTCACTTGAATTAAACGAAGGGAAACCAACACTTTTCGTGAACAATCTTTTGCAAAAAACGGAAGGAAGGACAAGTAGTTTTGTATTAGAATCTTCTGTGAAAATCAAACGTCAAACATGGGAAGTGATTTCCATTTACTTTGATACGCTGAACCATCGTTATGTGTTATACCAAAATGGAATTGAAACCGCAGAATATGAAAACAATTCACCAGATACCATCGGTTTTGGTTTCCCTGAAAATGATTCAACTCCTTTGGTATTAGGAAAATCGTATTATGGTAATTTAGATGGTTTCCATATCCACAAAGGGGAACCGGAAACTCATTATACAAAATTTGAATCTGTAAAATACGATGATGCTACAAAAATTGGTACGATGGAAGGGAACTATACAATCTCACCTATCTTAGAGACTAAGTATAGCAATTCGATCTTACAACAAATCCAGTGGAAAATTGACAAACCACAAGATACAATGATTGAATTGTACTTTCGTGGTTCCAATCAGAAATTCAATGAATCAAGTTCCCTTTCTTGGACAAGGATTCGTTCCCTTACAACGGATTTGCCAAAACTTCGTTTTAAATTCTACCAGTGGAAAATCTGGTTTAGACCAGATCCTATGGGAAAAACTGTTCCGAACATCCAATCACTGAGTTTTGATTATACCGAACAATCTCCACCAGACACTCCGACTCTGTTTCGATTCGACCCAAACAATACAAAAGAAGATCAAGTTTGTTTTTTGTGGAACTCCAATCATGAAAAAGAAGTTCAAAATGGAGGTGGTTACATCATCCATTATGGCCTATTACCGAATCGAATGATTGGATCTGTATTTGTGAAAAAGAACCAAGGGAATGAACTTCGTAAAATAGATGGAAACGAAGAAAACAGCACTTTTCGCAACAAACGACTTTGTATAGATGAAGATACACTCATAACAAATATTTATATCCCAGAAGGTCAATTGGAATCACCAGAAGACCGCAATTTGGCAGACCAAGTTGATGTTTCAAAAAAAGAAAAACGAGGGCATTTGTTCCAATCGGGTTTGACGTATTATTTCAGAATATCAGCTTACAATCGTTATTTAAATGAATGGGATTCGAAGGACCAAAAAAGTCCACTTTCACCACCAATTTCAATTAGTTTCCCGAAAGAAGTTTCGAATCTTAAGTAAGGGATGAACCACTAGTTCATCCTTTCCATAATGATAAAACTCATCCATTCCTTCATTTAATGCGGAAACTTGTTCCAATCCAAGTCCATCCGTTAGAAGTAACTCCGAACGAATTTCATCCATTGAAATAGGGAAAATTTGATCGCATAAATCCTCTAAGTTCCGAAGGATCATCTTCTTTTTTTCAACATTCATAACCCCTAAGTTGGAAAACACTATATGAATGGAATGGGTAGAAGTGAAAAAACGAGTATTGGAATCAATTGAAGTGAGTAGTAAGTTTTTTAATGTTTCCTTTTTATCGGATTGGATGAGTGGAACTAAAAAACTAGCAGACAAATATACTTTCAAGGAAAGATCTCCGTGAGATTTTGCACAGCTTTTCGTCTCAGTAATTCCGATTTTTGTATGATTTCATTTTGTAAAGCCAATCGAATGAGTTCCCCTTGAGAAATCCCCCTACGAGTTGCTTCATTTTTCAGTAAAATTTGTTCTTCTTCTGAAAGTAAAATCTGAAATCGTTTATCAATTTTTGCCATTAATCTTCTTCTTCCAATTCCTTTTCGGCTTTTTCAAATTTTCGCCAATACAAACTTGCGTCCTTCCATTGACCAAGTGATTCATAAAGTGATGCAATATTATAATAAGATTCTGTTAATCGATAATCCAGTTTCACTGCTTTCAAAAAGAGTTTAATCGATTTTTCTTTGTTATCCGAGAACCACTCACTAAATGCCCATAAATAATACCACCGTCCCAAGTTTGGATCCCTTGGTCTTACTTTTTCCAAATGTAAAACATTTTCTTGGAATAGTTTTGAAGCTAAATTATAGTTTTTTTGGATGATTTTTGCCTTATTGATCCTATCTTCTGCTGGTTCATCTGGTTTTGGAACGGACAAATCATTCCGATACAACAAAGCTTTTGCATATAATAATTTGAAGTATAATTCGTTTTGACTCAGTTCAAGGTAACGTTCTAAATAAGGAATGGAACTGGTTTCTTCATCTACCTTATGTAATCCATAGATTTGTTTTTTTAAGGCAATGGTTTCTTCCTTTTTTTTACTTCCACCCGCAGAGATGGATGTAACGATTACGAAACAAATCGATACTAATTTAAAAATATAAATAGTAGTTTTGCCCATCTTCTGGAAATTTCATTGATTTGAGTTCGTGGGAGAATGGTAATTCTTGTAATTTTTGAACAACAGTTAAGTATAAATCTTTTGCAGATACAATCAACATCATATTAGGTGAAGTCTCAATCAAACGATCTTTACTTTCCAAATATGTTTGGATCACTTCAACAAAGTGTTTTTTGCTACGTTCCCATTCAGGAGATGGGTGGTATTCAGGCCAATGGATGCGCAGTACGTTGGCTGCCCTTTTTCCACCAAAGGTTGCTTGCATAAATGATCGAATCATCCATGACAAACTATCTTTTAAAAACTCAGGTTTTCGTTCTTCTTTATCAACTAATACATGCAAAGCGGGGATTACCTGTTTTAATTTTTCTTGGATCATCCGTTTGTGTGAATCTAAAAACTTCCCTCGTTCTTCTTTATTCAAGAGTACTAGAAAAATTCCAGGGAATCCAAGAGTTTCCATATGAAAAGCAATGATGGTCTCTGTTTGTAGTAAAATTTCCCAAGAGAATTTTTTGGAAACAAATCGATCAAGTCTTACATTTTCATCAATGTCTAAGGAAGCAAAACCTGATTCATCAAAAGGAAGGTAAGGATCATGGTGTAAAAAAATTAAATTGGATCGTGTATTATAATCAAGACCTGATGAAATTTGATTATGAAACGAACCTAGTGAATCATTCAAAAACAAATAGGAAAACCGAGGAGAACCCAAACGGGAAATAAAGTTTTTTGTGTACCCGACAATACCATCGTAGGAAATTTCATTTTCACGGTAGATTTTATCAAGAAGGCTATACTCAAATCGTTTTTCTTCAGGGATGGAGGTAAAGAGATTATCAGAAATTGGACTTTGTTTTGGTTGTTGTGTTTCCTCACGTTTTGTCACATTGGAAACCAATCGTTCTAATTCTGGATTAAAAATTGTTTCTCTTTTTCGTTGGACCGCATCTAAGATTGCGACACGTTTCCAAGTAGCAGGTGGTAGAATTTTAAAACTCGTTTTTTTCACAGGAATTTGATTCTTTATAATGGGTTCTATTTTTGTTTCAATTCCTTCTTGATTCCATTCGGATTTTTTTATCAATTCATTCTCTTCGTGAATCTCCGCATGATGAGGAAGGGATTCCCCTAACATTGGCGTAGTTGACCATCTTCGTTTCAGATTTGCCCAGAACACAAATAAAACCCAGGGACCAATAAAAACGAAACCAAAACTAAGCATGTATGCGGGATAGGAAGCATATCGATACACAGACAATCCAGAAACAATGCCAGGTTTTCCTTTTTCCTTATCTAGGTAATAGGTTTGGAATTTATGGTGCAAAAATCCTACCGATTCCTTTTTGGAATCAGTATGCCTTAGTTTGGAAAGATGAGTGCCATTCCATTGCCTAGGATTGAATAAAACCTGTTCTTTACTTTTGTTATCAGTCAATTTTATATCAACAAACGGAAAATAAAACTCAGCTTTGTCTTTTTCTTTTTTAGCATATAATAAATTAGGATTGAGAACCGTAACAAGAACAGTTTTTAAACTATCTTCTTTATTTTGAATGGGGATTATGTAGACTAAATCCATCTCAGATTCAATCAATACAGATTTGGGATTTTCCTTCATTTTTTGCAATAAGAGAAAAATTTCAGAACCAAATCGATTTTGGAGAGTAACATCAACCTGATCCATATTCCATTCATATATTTCAGAAATTACCGATTCACTGATCCCAAATCCATTCGTATGATTTAAGTAATTCGACCGAATATTTTTTTCAAGACCAATCAATGTATCTTCAAGTTGATTCAGTCGGTGTTTGGTCCAAGGTTTGTAATATCGATAGTCTGGGAATAATTCCCAACTTTTTTGGTAAAAGACTAGGAGAACCAAATACACAAGTATTGGTATGACAATCCGTTTTTTGAAATGAAAATGTTCGAAATGAACAACCATCCAAACAAAATGTATATAAAATAAGCCAGTAAAGGTAATGAGAAACAGGATAAAACAACCATAACGAATTTCTTCAATTTCCGAATCTGCTTGCCTTAACAAATAAATGGAAAACTGATCCTTTGTTTCTAACAATAATTTAGAAAATTCACCGTCGATTTGCCAAGTGATTTCCTGACCTTCTTTCCCTTGGAACAAACCTAATAATTCGTTACTTTCACGATCTCCAGAAAGAATTGATTCATCATTGGTATATAAGATTTTTTGAGTATTCGGTTGGAATACCCAATATAAATATCCATATTCTAAATTTGGATTTTGAACAAATCCATGCGAAAAATTAAATTTTGGGAATACAATGAAAAATTTTCCTGTGTTGACCCGATACACATAATCACCGTTAGATAAAATTTTAATTTTACCTTCCAATAATCCAGATGGGTCTTGTCTCAATTCTTCCTGAAAAATTTCATTGGTTTCATTTGTACTATGTATCAAACGTAAAGAATCATCATATAAGCGTACATAATCTAAATGTAGGGATTTTTGAATTTGTTGTGTGACTTTACTTGCACGGTAGGGTAATTCTGAGTCACGAACAAAAAACTCAATTGTATTCAAATAATCATTGGTTCTATTTTCATCATACCGCAAAAGAGCGGTGATCAAATTTGTTTTCCTTTGGATGGGACGAATCCATTCAAAATAACCGTAAAAAAGGAAGGTAACAAATAACGAAACGGAAATGAGACCAAAAAGAATAGACAGGTTTCCGAAATTTCGTTTCATCATTCTTATTATCGGGTTGTCACTAGGCAAAAACCAATCGGTCTAAGGAAAGGAATGATTTTTTATGTATTTTTGGATGGAGTTGGGATCGCAAACTATGATCCAAAAACCAATCCATTTAGCCGTTTTGCAAAAGGTTTTTTAGCACCTGTTGGTGGGATTTCCAAATTCGACCTTGACCTCCCTGTCAATGCCAATCATATCCATTACCTAAAAACGGATGCTCATATGGGTGTTCCTGGCCTCCCCCAATCAGCCACGGGCCAAACTGCATTATGGACAGGAATTCCTGGTCCCAAGGTTTTAGGTCGTCATGTCAGTGGATTTCCGACCATCACCTTACGAAAAATCATAGCAAAATATTCCCTCATCAAAGTTTTAAATGAAAAAGGAATCCTAAGTGATTTTCTAAACTGTTTTTCACCACCTTACTTAAAACATGTGGAAGAAAAACCAAAACTTGTTTCAGCTTCCACACTTGTCCAACTTGCCAGTGGTAGGCCTCTCAAAAATTTTGAGGACCTTCGTAGTGAAAGAGGACTTTATATGGACCTCACTCATGAAATAATGGGAACACTAGGAATTGATATGTTAAAAGAAGGAGATCCCCTTTTAGAAAAGAGAGACCCATACCTACTTGGAACAAAGTGTTTCCAACAATTTTCAAACTACCAACTCACTTTGTATGAATATTTTTTAACTGATAAAGTGGGACATGCAATGGATTGGGAAAAAGCAGAAAAAGTGATTTCTAATTTAGAAGCATTTTTTAAAGGACTTTTAACAAATCTAAATCCAAACGAAGATTTATTAATTGTTTCCAGTGATCATGGGAATATGGAAGACTTAAGCCAAAAGAATCATACCGAAAACCCAGCGGCCACCATCCTGTATGGAAAGGATGCTGACCGCTTCGCAGAAAATATTCATTCGTTAGCTGATATTGTTCCGGAAATTTATAAAACTTTCGGATTAGAGGAAGCTCTATTCAATACACACACGAATGAGTTTCTAATGGAAACCAACTAAAATTCTAAATCATTTCCCGAATCAGGTTTCCCTGAATAAGAATTCGGTTTATTTGATGTAGAATCTGACGATACATCAGAATCTTCTAAATCATTGTGGTCAGTAAATTGATCTAGTGATTCTTTTTTCCATGCAATCGCCTTGTCGGTAATCTGGTTTTTAGGGTATTTGTCTACAATGGTTTGGAAAATACCGGCTGCTTTTTCAAACTTACCTTGTCTGAAGTAAATCGTTCCCTTCTTATAAAGTGAAGCTTGGTCTAATGAATAATCACTATTATTCAATACCTTATTGATATATGTAAGTGATTCTGTTTGTTTTCCTATTGCATCATAAGCAAGTGCAATATAATATAGTGCCTCTTCTTCTTTTTTTGGAGAAGGATTCACAGCTAAAGATTTTTGAAACAATTCAATTGATTTGATATATTGTTTTTTAGTATAATTATCTTTTGCTTCTTTAAAAACTGAGTCTTTATACTCACCAACTACCTTTTCATCCGCACCGGCAAGTCCATCTTGGGTTTCGATGTATTCATCAAATACATCAAACGATGCCCAATCTTTTCCTAATTTACGTAATGTACGGCCCCAACCTATTCTTGATTCCGTATGGTTAGGATCTTCCTGCAAAGACAAAACATAATTTTTACGAGCCGTTTCATACTGCCCAATTTTGTAATAGTGGTCAGCAAGTGCCATGAAGGTTTTGGATCGAAGTTTATTGTCGGAACTAGATTGTAAAACCGATTCCAGATGAGCCTTTCCTTCTGGTTCATTTCCAATTTTTAAAAGTAAATTTCCTAAAGAATAACTCAGTTTATCCCTGTCTTCTTGTTTCCAATTTGTATTTTTTTTAAGATCTTTATAGATGTCTAGTGCAGGATAAAAATCCAAATTTTTTTCCAAGGCTCTCGCTTGGTTGTACTTAATTTGAAATTCATATTTTTCCAAACCTTGTTTTCCAGCTAATTCAGAAAAGATAACTATCGCCTTTTCTCTGCTATGTGGATTAGTTTGCTTTAAATACTCTTCCCCTTCTGCAATTTTCTCTAAAACCAATTGAGACTGGTCTTCTTTTGCAGAAATATTGGTTTGGTAATAGGCAGTGGAGAGTCCAGCTACAATAAATAACAAACCTGCTAAGGATACAATCACTCGACTCATAAATTACCTCTACCCACTTGATTTAGGGTTTGATTCGTCCAAAATTCAACTCTTGATGGAGAATAGGATTTGGTTTCCTTTTTCAAAAAACACTTTAAAGCCTTTTTGGTATCACCGGTTTTTAACGCACTAACGCCAAGGAAGAACATTGCTTTTCCCCTTAAGTAAGAACTAGTTTCATATTTTAAATATTCTTCTAATCGATATACGGCTGTTTCAAATTTCTTTTGGATCACCGTTTCTTTGATGATTCGATTTAACTCTGTTTGTCCTAAATCATAGGTGACTGTTGCTTGAGTTTCTTGTTTAAAATCATTTACTGGCTCAAAATTTTCTTTTGGAGGAGTCAACTCAGTTGGAGTTACAGCATGTTCATTTTTATAAATTTCAGATTTTTCAGGTTCTTTTTTAGGTTTTGATTCCGCTACAATATCTGGTTCATCTTTTGGAAGATTATCTTTAGAAAAATCATATTTAAAATAAGATACGTTTTCTTTTAAATTATAATCTTCAGGAACGGAACTTGATTTTGCAGTCACACCAAAATACAATTCATCAATTTCTTTTAGTTCTTTGATGAAAAAATTTGTTTTTGGATGAACAACAGTTGCAACTTTAACGACCGTTCCTTGGTTAAAAGAGGATGCACCTTGGTTTAGAGGACGTATGGAAGCATACAGAGTATAAATTGTTGTTTCATCAGCAGCTTCTGGACTTAACCAACTGATCACTGCTCCTTTACCAACACGTTCATACCCTAATCCTCGCACATGTAAAGCCCCTGTTAAGTTTGGTTTCACTTCATTAGATGCAACTTCAGGGTTGTCTTTTTTAGGAGTTTCTTCAACAATTACTTCTGCATTTGCTTTATCAGATTGTTTGATATAAAAAACACGTAATGTCGATTTTTTATCTTCTAGTGGTAGTGTTTCTTCACTACCCATTTGTTTCACAGAAACACCATAATACAATGTTTGTGATTTACTTAGGTCTTGGTCCAAAAAGGAAGTAGTCGGATGTGTGAGCTCCGAGAGTTTATCTGCTTTCTGCATCAGTGGAAGACTTGTTAGTGGTGAGTTGGAACGATAGACAGTGTAAATAGTCCTTCCCGCAGTGGCACCTTGTGGTGGATTCCAATTCAATCGAATGAATCGTTTTTCGATATTAGCTGTGATTCCAGATACTCCCCCCACCATAGATTGGATATTAGTATCTTGTGGGAAAGCAGGGAAATCTGGATTTTGCCCTACAACAGGTGTTCCATTTTCTTCTGCAATGGTGACAGGGATAATCGTATAGTTTTGATTGGCAAATAGTTTGACTTCTCGTTTTCGAACATCGGAAACCATCACAATCGCGTAATAGTATGTTCCAGGTTTTAAATTATAATCAAAGTATAAACGAGTTGCATTAGGACCGGAAGCTTTGTAACGGCCAAGTGAATCAGCAATGTAGAGTTTGTCTGGGCTATCAATCATTACATTGGATCTGGCAACGATGATTTCGCCTTCTTGTTTGGGTGAATCCCAATCAATACGAATGGATTTTTTGTCAGGCAAAAGACTCGCATGAATTGCTTTTGCAATCGATGGATAACGACTTTCCTCAAATCCGGAGTCTGCCCAAACCGGGAATTGAGAAAGTAGCAGTACAACCGTCCAGAGGTGAATCGAGAACTTCATACTTAGATTTTCGGTGGTTATCTCCCTCGAATTGAATTTTTCGTTTGTACTTTCCCCTCTTTTCTAGAAGATTTGTCATTATGTCTGAAACGGAATACTACCGTTCCCAAACTTACCAAGAGTATTTGCTCTCGAGTCATAGACGAGAGGTTTGTCCTCCAGAAGATGTGTATGCATTTTTCAATTGGAAGGGCCTGACCAATTTGGTTGATTTTGGGAGTGGACTTGGGTTTTACTTTCAGGACTTCCGTAAATGGTTTCCGAATGTTTGGATATGGGCTGCGGAATGCCAACAAGACATCATCGATCGCATCCTCCGTAGAAAACTCATGGAAGGCATTGAGCAACTAACGCCATTTTATATGGACCAATCTGACCACCCTCTCCTCCCAGAATGGGTCCCCGTTCCCGAAATTATTTTTGCTTCCTTATCCCTTTCCACATTCCCAAACCCTGGACTTGCGATGGATGGGCTCATCCGTTCCATGAAAGCAGGAGGTAGGTTATTCATTGTGGATTGGTCAAAAACTGAGTCTGGATTTGGACCCAAAATCAATGAAAAAATTTCGATGGATAAAATGAAATTTTTAGCTGAGGAATACAAACTTGAGGTCGTAAAATCAGGTAGGATTTCGGAACATTTTTATGGAATGGAAGTACGTGCCAGTTCCCATTTCATCTATGGTTATTATGATTTGAAAGAAGAAGAAGATGAAGACTCTGCTGTCTTTAAAATTTAAACAAAACCATATTTAGGTGATCAATCCGAATCAATTTTAGTTCCAATCTCTTAATCCATTACCTCAAGTTTTTATGTGGAGTTTGGAACAAAAGGAAATCATAACCAGCAAAAACTCCATTATACAAGTGATAGCTGGCGCAGGTTCTGGCAAAACAGCAACCATGATTGGACTCTTAGAGGAAAGGGAAAAAAACCAAACAATCCCCCCAGAAAAAACTCTCATTGTCACATTTACCAAAAAAGCAACAAAAGAATTCAAAGAACGATGTGAGAAAAAAGGACTTTCACATTTGTATCATATTTCCACCTTTCATTCGTTTTGTTATGATTCTTTAAAACATTCCCGTTTCCAAAAAAATTGGTCAAAATGTAAACTCCTTCCAGATTCTAAAAAATGGGAAATGACCAAAAGATTTTTAGAACCGAATCGTGAATTGATAGGTGGAATTCCATTTTCCATACTGATCAAACAAAATGGAAAGTATCTTCGAAACTTATCTACAGAGATTTATGAAAACTACATCACTTCCTTTCAAAACTGGAAACGAGATCATCATTACTTTGAATTTGATGACCTAATCCAAGATTTTTTAGATTTTCTAAAAACAGAAGATTCTCGAACCGTAAAAGAAAAATGGAAATCTCTCATCATCGATGAATTCCAAGACACAGATGAACAACAATTAGAGATCATCAAACGGATGGAGTTTGAAACTATCACTGTTGTGGGTGATGACTGGCAGGCAATTTATGGATTCCGAGGCGCTACTCCTAAGCCATTTTTAGAATTTCCAAACCATTTTCCAAACGTAATCCAATACAAATTACCAACTAACTATCGATCAACGAATACCATCATTCAAAAAAGTTTATTACCGATCAGACTAAACAAAAACAAAATTTCCAAAAAAACGATTTCCTTTCGAAAGGAAAAAGGATTTTTCCATTTGGAAGTCAAAAAAGAGAATGATCCCTTCTTGGAAACAATTTGGAAAAAATACCACTCGATTGATTCTGAGTCTGTTTTACTGACTCGAAGTAATTTTCGTAAAATCGAATGGATCCAAGTTGGTGTGCCCAATCAACAAGTGATGACAATCCATAGTGCAAAAGGTCTCGAATTTAAGACTGTGATTGTGGATTTGTGCCAAGGTTGGAGTGAAGATTTGAGTTCCATCGACTTGGAAGAAGAAAGAAGGATATTATACGTTGCCTTGTCTAGGGCAAAAGACAATTTAATCGTTCTCATAAACCAAACTTCCGATCCCAAAAGTCTTTGTGATCGTTTGAGTGAAGAATTTTCCCTTTGGAACAAGTTGCGAAATCGTACTTTACGGTGGATCAGACTCTGGTGAAGTGGTTTTACCTTGGGGGATTAGCTCAGTTGGTTAGAGCGCTACCTTGACATGGTAGAGGTCACTGGTTCGAACCCAGTATCTCCCAAGATCATTTCGAATCCATTTCATTCCTACTAACTTTCGATTTTTTATTTTTCTTACCACCAAACAAAGTTTCGACTTGCCATTCTTATCGCTTCCTTTCAAATTCGAGAACGATGAAACCAAAGTTCCTGGCTGAAGAATTTTTACTCGCTTTGTACTTTTTTGTATTTACCATAATCGCTGGTATTGTTCTCTTTTATGCTCCGTATGAAGCTGGTGTGAAAATCGCAAGCCTCACGGCTTTTTTTCATGTCAGTTTTGTTGCCATTTGTATTCTATTCCATTGGCATACTCCGTATCGAATTTGGAAATTTTTAGTTCCACTATCTATATTTATGGTTTTTCCAGATTGGTTTTTATCGGCCGTTTTACAGATATTAGTTTTTCCTGAAGATGGATTTTTCAAAATAGGAACTGTTTCTGGTTATATGGCAGGTCTTTGGGTCATCCCTCTTTTTATTTGTGTTTATACAGGAATCAAATTAGAAGAAAGATCTGTTTCTATCATTGGTACTGGGATATGGGTAGGTCTTGTCAGTTTATTCATCTTCGGATTGTCTGAAGCAACGATGTGGATTTTTGGTTCTTGGTATGCACAAAATGTTAAAATGTGGGGTCACGTTGCCTACTACGTCCTCGTTCCTGAGATGATTTTAGGAATCACTGCCTACCTCGCCTACCAAGGCTTTTCTTATTCCGCTTACCTTTTCCAAATTGCCATTGGTTTTTTAGTGATGGTTCTTTATATAGGAAACTTGTCCTTTTTCTACTTACTCATTGAAAAAATTCTTTAATCTACTTTTCAAATTTAGTTTTGTTTTTGGTATCCTTCTCCTTTTTGGAGAGGGATACTTTCGATTCCAACACACGAGCCCAAACGAAGAGCTCCGCTATAAAAAAATCCATTGTCTGAAAGATTGGTCTGAAATCCGTTTGTGTCCGAAAGTAAAGGAAGGTTTCACTCGTCGAGATGGAAAACCATGGGACATCCAAACAGACGAGATGGGAGAAAGGATAATTAATTCGAACATTCCAGAAACAAATGAAACAGTTGTTTGGTTACTTGGCGATTCTATGGCGATGGGTTATGGACTACCAACAAAAAAAACCATTGCCTTTTTGTTAGAAACCAAATACAAAATCAAAACTCGAGTGATTGCTGTGGATGCAATTGGCACGAACGGAATTTCAAATTTGTATATGGATACTTTAATCCAAACAAATAAAAATCCAAACTCCATCTATTGGATATGGAATCCGTCTGATTTTATCGATGACGAAAGGGAAAAAAAGGGAATGAAGAAATACGTATACCCAATCCACTTCTTTCTATCAAGGAATTCATCACTCTATGAATCACTCTTACCATCACCACAAACAAACGTTTATATAAATGGAATTCCGACAATCTATCCAAAGACTCATCCCACCTATTCGTTTTTAAAAACATTCATTCATAACAAAATTCACAACAAAGAACAATGGAAGATTTTATTCTCTTGGGGAATGGCCCCAAATGGCACACCTGATACAAATGATCCGAATTATGATGTTGCAAAAAAATTTTTTGAAACCGAGGGTATCAGTACCATAGACCTACGCCAGGAGACAGAGGTTTTATTTGCCCAAAAAAAACAGATATACATCCCAAATGATGGTCACCCAGATGAAGATTTGGCAAAACTCTTTGCAGAGGCCATAGCCAATGACTATAAAAAGACCCAATAGAAATGCTTGATTCCTAAGTCCCATTCTAAAGTTTAGAGGGATATGATCTTAAACTGGAAACGATGGGGAGCCATTGTCCTACTTTTCCCGTTCGCTTTATTGTCCTTGGAAGGGATCTTTCGCTTAGCCAACCCTCCTGCCTTACGATATTACCGTGATGTAAAACTATTGCATGCATACCATCCAGAATATGGTGTCACTCTTGCCCCAAACGAAAGTAGATTTGTACGACATTATGCTGACCTTTGGCAGGGGCAATTCACAACAAATTCCATTGGACTAAGAGGGCTAGAGGAACCGATTCCAGAAAAACCCAAACTCGTATGCCTCGGAGATAGCCTTGTAATGGGATTTGGAGTTTCTGACGAAGATACGTTTTGTTCGAAACTCAATGGATATGAGGAAAATGGAACCGAGTACCAAAGTTTAAATTTTGGAGTTGATGCTTACGGTTCTCTTGGTTCTTACAAACGCCTAAAAGATTTATCAGAGAAAATCCCAAATATCAAAAAGGTTCTCTTTTTTATCTCTCCCAATGACTTTACGATGCCTGACGAATTACGTGCACAAGGGATTTTACCTGACGATGAAAATGATGCCCTACACGAAAATGATTTAGAATGGAAAAATAAATTTCGTGTACAGTTTGAACTCACTCGTGTTTCTTATTTATTACAAGCACTGAAACTTGCTTATGAACAAACAAAGGTAAAATGGGCACAAACCAAATACGTCATGAAAATGGATTCCAATCAAATTACGGAATCACCTCTTCAATACTTAAAGGAAGCATTTATCATTCCTGTCAAAAAGCTAACATGTGAAAATTCTGATACATTCATTTGCCCCACCCCAATTCCTAATTTACAAATCCAATGCAGTGATACTCCAATCAATACAAATGATCTAGAGCCACTTCCTGAAACCACGACAAGAGCCTATGACAAAATGATTCAGTTTTCGAAAGACAAAGGTTTTGAATTCATTCCTGTTTTATTACCGATGCAAATTGAAGAAGTGTATTGCCGGCAACTTGGCAAATACAATCAATTAGGAAATTATGCTCTCAGAGCAAAAAGGTATTTAGAATCTAAAAATATCAGAACATTGGAAATCTTACCATACACTGACAAAATGTGTGGCAGAGAATTTACGATACATGGGAAAACAAAAAAAGCAGGAATCCAAGATTATTATATTCCAGGTGATGGCCACCTAACAAAACTCGGAAATCTTTGGGCATCCGAATCCATTCGATCTGCCTTAAAGGATATAAAGTAAAATGCTCTTCAACTCAGTTCATTATTTAATATTCGCACCAGTAGTCATATTCATATATTTCCTAATTCCAAAACGATTCCAAGGCTTATGGTTATTCATTGTTAGTTTGTATTTTTATGCAATTTTCAGAATTCCATTTCTCATTCTACTCGTTTTCTCTTTCGTAATCACAAAACTTGCAGTCGATTACATGGAAGAAACCCAATCAAAAAATAAAAAGATTTTTTGGTTAAATGTAGCTGTTTGGAGCAATTTAAGTTTATTATTTGTATTCAAGTATTTAGATTTTTCAATCACAGTATGGAACCAAACCTTTTCCTTTACTCCTTGTGATCCTGAGTTTGTTCAAAAATCGGGAATTTTACTTCCTATGGGGATTAGTTTTTTTACACTCCAAGCGGTTTCTTATGCGGTAGATGTTTACAAAGGTGTTGTAGAAAGAGCAAAATCTATTTTCCACTTTGGTCTTTTTTTGTCATTTTTCCCACAACTTGTGGCAGGTCCTATCTTACGTGCCAGTGATGTATTACACCAATTTTTAGATTCAAAAGACTTTACAAAAGATAATCTAAAACATGGATTAAAACAGCTCTTTTGGGGAATCTTTAAAAAAACATTCATAGCAGACCCTGTATCGTATGTGATCGATCCTATTTACGCAAACCCAACGGAATACAATTGGATCGCCATGTGGATTGCCGCATTTTTATTCGCAGTTCAGATTTACTGTGATTTTTCTGGTTACTCAGATATTGCAATTGGTACAGCAAGAATACTTGGATTTCATATTCCCAAAAACTTTGACCGACCTTTTTTATCGGGTACACTTAGTGAACTTTGGAGAAGATGGCATATTTCATTTAGTTCCTGGCTGAGAGATTATGTATACATCACGTTAGGTGGAAACCGAAGGGGTGAAATTTTAGCGTATGTAAATTTATTCATCACTACATTTGTTTCAGGAATATGGCATGGTGCAGATTGGACTTTTGTTTTTTGGGGTACTCTCCACTCCACAATGATGGTAGTTGAAAAATTTGTTTTTAAATTTGAAACGATGCGGAATGCCTGGAACAAAGTACCCAGATACATCCAACCAATTTACCCAGTTGGCGTTTTTGTTTTGTCCTGTTTTTTCTTTCGCGCGAAAGCAACTCCAGAAGTCCCCACAGGAATGGGAATCACTAATATTATGTTAGAAAGAGCGTTTACTGGAGCGATTGGACAATTTCCCCAGATGAGTCTAAGCTTAGTTGCGTTAGTTGGATTTTTATTCTTTGTTGATATTATGCAGGATCAGAAAGAAGATCGGTTTGCATTTATCACAGACCACTTATATTTTTTGGTACCAACTTGTATATTGCTCTATGTGACATCGTTTATCATATACAGTGTAACAGTATCCAGTCCATTTTTATACTTCCAATTCTAAAAAGAAAAACCGGTTTTCACCGGTTTTTTATCACACAAATCTAGTCTGTTATGATTTAAGATCTGAATTAGAACTCAACTTTGGGAGCATTTTCTATCGTCTTTTGGTCTTCGACAGTAAATGTTGCTTTTGCTTCATATCCAAATGCTTTTGCTGTTAAGACAGCAGGGAATTGGCGGATGTAAACGTTAAACTCTTTTGTTGCTTTGATGAATCGGTTCCTAGCAACAGTGATTCGATTTTCAGTTCCCTCTAGTTGTGCCATCAAATCAGAAAAATGTTGGTCTGATTTTAACTGTGGGTAGTTTTCTTGGATCATAAGAAGTCTAGACAATGCAGAGCCAAGTTGTCCTTGAGCTTGGTCAAATTGTTTTAAACTTTCAGGATTGTTGATTAGCTCAGGAGTTGCTTGGATGGATCCAATTTTTGCTCTTGCTTCTGCAATCCCTTTCATGATGTCTTTTTCTTGGTTAGCAAAACCCTTCACTGCTGAAACTAAATTGGGAACTAAATCAGCTCTTCTTTTGTATTGGTTGAGCACCTCTGCCCAAGAAGCCGAAACTTCTTCATCCAACTCTTGGATTCGGTTATAACCACAATTGGTGAATAAAGTAGTCATGAGGGAAAATAGAATGATGGTTCGAAACAGTTTTGTCATGGTCATTGTATACCTAACCTTTAGTCGGTCTGCAACACCAATTTGTTAAAAAAATTAATACCGGAACGGTTTTATTGCCTTGTTCCAAACTGATTCTTTTTCTTCCAAATACCTTTCGAGATCAGAATCTGAATATTTTCCGTACAGATAGTCAAGTAAATAGGAATCACCTGCAAGAAGTTCAATTGCAGGCCTGTCTGATCGAAACTCATATACACCTTTTAAAAACTCAAATTGATTCGGAAACAATTCATGTATTTGTTTTAAAAAGTATAAAGTAAAGTATAATGAATGAAATTGTTTGGGTTTTAAAACCATTAATTGGTAACCTTCACAAATGATACCCGCAAACTTATGAAACGTAGGCAAAAATCGTAAGTTGCGTAACAAAAAACTACCCTTTTGGTGAGATAACAATCTTTTATCAAGTTCTAACTTTTCTTTGCCTAATAAATAAGGTGCACCAAAAGTTTCGAATGGTTTTGTTGTGCCTCTTCCTTCGGATAAGTTTGTCCCTTCTAATAAACACATACCTGGATACACATAACATGTATTTTGCGTTGGAATATTTGGGGATGGAGGAACCCATTCAAATGAATTCACCTTGTTTGGGTGAAAAACTCCAACAGGAACAACTACAACATCAACATTCAAATGGAAAGTTTCATTATAATACGTTAATAAACCCCCAGGTGTAAGACCATGGCGGTGAAGGACAGATTTAACTCCAACAAACGATTCATACGTTTCCTGTAAGGGACTTCCTTCCACTTTTGTTCCAATTGGATTGGGAGAATCGATTACTAAAAAGACAGGTGATTTACCAGTTTCTTTTTTTAGTTTTGAAAGTTCCTCTAAGATATAATATGCAGTCGTTAAAAATGTATAATAACGTGAACCAACATCCTTAATATCGATGATCACTACATCTAAATTTTTTAAACTCTCTTTCGGTGGAACTAAACTACTCTCTTCTTTACCATACAAATTTACAATTTGCATATCTCCAAAAAGATAAGACAATTCATCTCCACTCACTTGGTCTTGTAACTCAGCAAACAAACCGTGTTCTGGCAAAAAAATAGTTTTTAAATTAAAAATTTCAGAATAGGTTTGGAAATGATACTTTCCAAGATAACCAAAAGCACTTTGGTTAGTTAAAATACCCGCCAAACAACCGCTTAGTTTTTGTATGTTCTTCAGAAACTTCATTTGATTTTTTGAATTGTTTCTTTTTTCTCGAGTGCTGTTTCCCAAATGGAAATCATTTTAGATTCATCTAGTCCAATTTCATCAAAAAATAAATTTCTGAATTCCGTAAGTTGGGAAATGAATTGATCAATCGAATCAATGAGAAAGGATTTGTTTTCTTTAAAAATAGAAACCCACATTTCTGCATTAGATCCCGCAATCCTTGACATGTCTCGAAATCCTCCGCCAGTAATTGGTTTTAGGATTGAATTGACTTGGTCCATCGTTGTTTGATTTTTACCAGCAACATTCACAAGAATTGTCGAAATCACATGTGGCAAATGGGAAACATATGCCAATGTTTCATCATGTACTTTTGCATCCATTTCAATGGTCCACGAACCTATCGATTCCCAAAATTGTTTCACAAAATCAAAGCTTGTTTGATTCGCCATTTTAGGTTTTGTTAAAATACATAGTTTATCAACATACAAAGCTGGTAACGCTGCTTCTGGCCCAGTTTGTTCAGAACCACACATCGGATGAGTTGAAATATAATTGTGTTCGTTATCACCAAAATGACTATTTACAACACCAACAATAGACTGCTTGGTGGATCCAAGATCGATATAAATTGTTTTTCCAGATTTTGGTAAACTTGGTATGAGTTTTAAAACAGATTCGACAGGTGTACTAAATACAACTAAATCAAAATGATTCCATTCAATCTTTGGATTTTCATCTAAAGTAAATACATGATTTGCCAATTTATTCGAAAGGATTGTTGTTTTACTTTTTTTAGAACGAACAACCCCACTAATCTCTGCATTCGGATATTTTTCTCGAATGGCTAGAGATAAGGATCCACCCATAAGCCCCATTCCATAAATGAGGATACGATCAAGTTTCATGTCGGAAAAGATCCTGCAGTAGGATAGGATCCAAGCAGTTTAAAGATTGTACATTGAGATTTTACAGTTTCAAGTAACGATGTAATTTTTGGATCAGCTTTGTGACCAATAAAATCGATGAAAAAGTGATACTCCCATAAATTCCGTTTGAGTGGCCTAGATTCAATTTTTGTTAAATTCACCGAAGCATCATGGAAGGTTTTGAGTATCTGAAACAAAGAACCTGTTTGGTTAGGAATGGAAAAAACAATTGAGGTTTTATCTTCTTTCGTCTTTGGTGACTCGGTTTTTCCAATCACTAAAAACCTAGTGGTATTTCCCGAATAATCTTCTATCCCTTCCGCAATCACATTCAGATTGTAAATTTCTCCAGCAATTTTGGATGCAATTGCAAGTCCATCTTTTCGTTCCGACACTAATTTTGCTGCCATGGCAGTAGAAGAGGTATCCACAACTTCCGCATTAGGTAAGTTAGCTGAAATCCAATTTCGGCATTGTTCATTCCCAATTCGGATCCCATAAATTCGTTTTACTGCTGCAAGATCAGTTTCAAAACCTAATAGTGAAAAAGAAATCCTTTGGTAAAGTTCCGAATACACAGTGAGATTTGTTTCAAGAAACATATCCAATGTGGAACTCACTTGTCCTTCTGTTGAATTTTCAACAGGAACAACACCGTAATCTAATTTTTCTTCTTCCACCATTCGGAATACATCGGGAATCGAAGTTTGAGGAACTGCCTCTATTGAAGTTCCAAATTTAGAACGTAAAGCGGAATGAGAAAAACTGCCTTCTGGACCTAAAAAACCAATCTTTAACGGGTGTTCTAAGGCGATAGTTCCAGACATCATTTCACGATAAATTGCTCGTATAACAGATGCAGGTAAAGGCCCCTTCGAAAGTTCAGTGACTTTTTCATACACATCTTTTTCACGATCAGGTCGGTAAATTGGACCACCCGATTCTTTTTTCACACGGCCAATCTCTTGTGCATATCCTGCTCGTTTTTGGATGAGTTCAATGATTTGAGTGTCCAGTGAGTCGATACCAGAACGTAGTTTTTTTAATTCTTCTTCTGCGTTACTCATTTGGATTCTCTTCTTTTAATTCTTCTGGTAACGAAACCATATCAAAATCAGGATTCATTTCAGTTTCTTCTGTTACCAGAATCGATTCTGGAGTAAAATCTTCGAATTTGAGTTCCTTTACTTCCACAGGAGTTGGCAAGTCTGTCAGTTTACTCAAACCAAAATGTAATAAAAATTCGTTTGTAGTTCCGTATAAAGTGGGTCTACCTGGAACTTCTTTTTGTCCAACAGCTTTCACCAATTTTTTGGACATTAAACTTGCGACCATGGCCCTTGAGGATACTCCACGAATCTCATCTAACTCAGTCAAGGTGATAGGTTGTTTGTAAGCGATGATGGCAAGAGTGTCGAGTGTTCCCCGTGAAAGAGTTTCCCTTTTTTTATCTTTAAAGATATGAGATAGAATTTCGCTGTATTTTTGGTTTGTGATGAATTGGTAACCACCAGCGATTTCTCTGAGTAAAAAACCACCTTCTCTTTCTTGGTAATCAAGAATGAGTTCATCTAAAAGTTCTCTTGCTTCTGTTTTTTCAATTCCACAAGACTTAGCCAGTGCAGATAATTTAATTGGATCTGAAGATAAAAAGAGAAGTGCCTCAAGAAGGCCCTTTGTATAGTTTCTTTCTTCCAAATTGATCTAAACCTTGACTATTTTGATTTCTCCGAAAACTGCATGTTGGATCACTTTGCAAACTCGGATTTTAACAACTTCTAATACAGCAAGGAAGGCTGCGACGATTTCTTTTTTTTCTGGTTTGTCATTTTCAAACAAATCCATGAAGTGAATTTCGCCTGTTTTTTCGAGGAGATTTTGCAGATATGCCATTTTGTCTTCGACCGAATATTGGGATACCCCTTCGTAAATCGGTATTTGCTCTTCTGCTTCATTGGAACTTTCTTGTTCCAATATCGAATTGAAAGCTGAAATGAGATCAACAAGACTCACATCCAACCAATTTTCAGTCTCATCCAAAACTTGGTTCGTTTCCCGCGTGAACATACCTGCGGTCAATCTGTCCAATTCTGCTAATCGTTGTCCCGCCATTTGGAATTTTTTGTGTTCCAAAAGTTTATCCACAAGTTCCTTAGGTAAGGGTGGGTCATAGTCTTCTTCTTCAAAACCAGGGTCTGGAAGAAGAGCCTTTGATTTTAAGTACACTAAATGCGATGCCATTACAGCAAACTCTGAAGTGAGCTCAATGGATAAGGATTGACTCGTTCTCAAAAATTGAATGAAATCAGATGTGATACGCGAAAGGGAGACTTCAAAGATATCCACCTTATAACTATCAATCAGAGACCATAAAACCGTCAAAGGTCCTTCAGTCAATCCACCGTCCTGGTTTTGCCACCGGACGATAAACTCCGGGGTTTGGGACACGATTTATAAACCTAATGCTTTTGCGGCAGCTTGTTGCAATCTTTCCGGTGGGAAAGGTTTTACAACAAAATCCTTTACACCCATTTTGATTGCCTTCGCTAAAAGGTCTTCTTGTCCAAGTGCCGTAACCATAATGATTTTAGCAGAAGCATCAAATTTGATAATCTCTTTTGTAGCTTCAATTCCATCTTTTTCGCGCATGGTAATGTCCATGGTGACTAAGTCTGGTTTGAGATTTTTGTACTGCTCAACCGCAATGTTACCATTTTCTGCTTCACCAACGATTTCGTGACCTGCTCCAACTAACGCATCTTTAACGAGCGTTCTCATGAATTTTGCATCATCTACAACCAAAATTCTTGCCATGTTAATTCCCTCTCGACTTTAATAATTCAATCATTTTTGGTACTAATTCTTCCACTGGGAGAACAAAATCAATTCCCCCAAGTTCTACTGCCACACGGTTCATTCCATACACAACAGAAGTTGCTTCATTTTGCGCCAAAGTAATACCACCTTTCGCGTGTATGTTGGAAATGGCATGTGAACCATCTTTACCCATACCTGTCATGATCATGGATAATAAATGATCGGCTCCATATGTTTCCACCAAACTATCAAACAATACTTCAATGGAAGGCCTATGTCCATTCACTTGTTCTGAATGGGTAAGCTCTATGAAACGATCTTTTCCTTTTGAAACTACCTTCATTTGGTAGTCACCAGGGGCAATGTAAGCGGTTCCTGCTTGCACCAAATCACCCTGTTCTGCTTCTTTCACATGTATTTTAGACAAAGAATTCAATCTGTCTGCAAAAGCTTTCGTAAATCCTGCTGGCATATGTTGCACAACAAAAATGGGCTTTGCAAATTCAGCTGGAATCCCTGCAAAAACGGTTTGTAACGCTTTTGGTCCCCCCGTGGAGGTTCCAATTCCGATAGCATCTACTTGGATCGGTTTTTGAAAACTTTTATTTAATTGTCGTTCGGTCCGTTCAGGACGGGAAATGGGTTCTGGACTGACGAGTTTGGAATCCGAAAATCCTTTGATTTTGAGAGATAAAACAGCCGCTATGTCTTCTGGCGAAAACTGATTCCCACTCGAAGGTTTTGGGATAAAATCAACTGCGCCAAGTTCCAGTGCCTTAAAGGTAGCATCGGCACCATGTTGGGTAAGTACCGACAACATGATCACATGGCTTGGGAGTTTTTTCTTTTTAATATCTGCGAGAGCCGTTAAACCATCCATAATGGGCATCTCGATGTCCAAAACGATAAAATCTGGTTTTAACTTTTCAGCAAGATCAATACAGTCCATTCCTGTTTTGCCAGTGGCAATCACAGAGACTTCCTCTTTTTTAGTGAGTGCATCACTTAAAATATTTCTCACTAGAAGTGAGTCATCAATGATCACAACGGTCGGTTTTTTGTTCATGATTTATGAATTAACTCAACTAACTCGTCAAAATCAGGCAAGAATACTAAAACACCGATTAGGTTACTACCTTGGTGGTTAAACTCAGTATGCATGGACAAAAACTTCGTTCTTTCTGGTTTTACAATGTCCACTACTTCCATAAAACTGCCAGTGATCATTTCAGGAACTGAAGGTAAAATTTCTTTTTTCAATTTGTTGGAAAGAGAGTTCATTACACTCGAACAAACAATATTGGAAATTTCTGACAAAACAGACATCATATCATCTGATAATTTGTGATTGCTACCGTCTGCATATTTTGCTTCTTCCGAACCAAGAAGTTCTCTCGCAATTTCGGAACCATTTTCTTCCGAAAACATCATGAGTAAATTTCCGTTTAAATCACCAGTCATTCGGATTTTCATTCCAAAAAATTGATCCATTGAATAACGGAATTCTTTCGCTAAACCATCTCGGTCCGTGAGTTTAATTTCCGGAATGAATAACTCTACTTCTTTACCAACTAACTGAGATAACACAACGCCAGCATTCATCATTCCCGTATTGACAATGTTTTCCAATTTTTTTATGTCTTTGGAAGACATGATTTCGTTGATGGCATCTGTATTTAAGGCAGAGACTTGGTTTAGTCGTTCCTCTTTTTGTTCAACAAACCCTTTGATGATTTCTGCTGCTTGTTCTCTTTCCGTTAATTTAACATTTTCTATTTTTGCAACGTCAGCAAGCCTATGAATTTCGTCTGTTTTATGATCCAAAACAAGTGTTGAAGTAGTGGTTTCATTTGCCGAAGAATGATCTTCGTTGTGTCCATTAACAGTTGTTTCTTTTTTGATTACTTCCGTTGTAATTTTTTGGTTGGTTACAGGTTCTTCTGTAAACACTTCTTCTTTTGGAACAATGATGTGTTTTTCGATTTTATGTTTTTCTTTTTTGATTCGCGATTTGTCTTTTGCCCGTAACTCAATGAGTTTCGCATTATAACGATTTGTGGGGTGGTTTGATTTGAATATATATTCAGAATCAGACATTTCAAGAGAACGAATCGTAGACGAACGTTTCATCATCTCACCAGAGACAAGTTTATCAGTCCAATCTACTTTATCAGCAGCTATCTCGACAAGTCCAGGGATATCTAAAACCAAAATAATGGTTCCATCTCCCATGATGGTGGCACCAGTTAACCCTTGTACGTCTTGGAAATTTTTCCCAAGTGACTTGATCACCGTTTCATGTTTTCCAATGAGATCATCGACCATAAAACCTAGTTTCCTTGTTTTGTAGTTCACAATCACGACAGGAACTTCCACCATTTCTTGTTTGTCGGCAAGACCCAAAATACGGTTGAGTCGGTAGATAGGAAGAACTTCCCCTCGTAAGTTGATGATCTCATGCCCTTCGAGGGTAGTGATTTGGTCAAGATTCACTTTGATCGTTTCAGATACTTCTGATAATGGGAAAGCATATACTTCTTCTTCCATGATCACAAGGATAGATGGAATGATCGCAAGTGCTTGAGGAAAAGATAAGGTAAAGGAAGATCCTTTTCCTTCTTCCGAATGGATGATGATTTTTCCTTTAAACTCTTCTATGAGTTTATTCACCACATTCATTCCAACCCCACGGCCAGATATATCGGAAATTTTATCAGCTGTGGAAAATCCCGGAGCAAAAATAAACTGAAAGATATCAGATTCTGATAAGTTTTGTGAGTCTGCTTCTGTGACTAACCCACGTTCGATGGCCTTTTTTAGGATTTTATTTTTATTAAGACCCTTTCCATCATCCCGAATTTCAACAAGGATATTGGATCCACCTTGGTATGCATTGAGTTCGACAGTCCCCTCTTCCGATTTACCAGCGAGTTTTCGTTCTTCTGGAGATTCAATTCCATGATCCACTGAATTTCGGATGAGGTGGATGAGAGGTTCTCCAATGGCATCGATGACTTTTTTATCTAGTTCTGTATTTTCACCACGTAAAACCAAATTCACTTGTTTGCCAGTTTCGAGAGACAAATCACGGATAAGCCTTGTGAAACGATTGAAAACAGATCCAATCGGAACCATTCGAATGTTCATGATTCCTGTTTGTAAATCTTTGGAAATACGATTGATTTGGTCGATTTTACCTTTTAACTCATTGAATAACGAATCTTCCCCGAATTGTGCTACCAAATCATCATAGATTTTTTGGAATCCAGAGTTTGTGATCACAAGCTCACCCACGTTATTCATGAGCTGGTCGAGTTTATCTGAGGATACTTTGATGGTTCGCATCACAACCTTTGAGTCGGTAACTGCCTTTTCAAAATTGGCAGAACCTTTTACAACCACCCTTTCTTCCACATCACTAGAAACGGAACTAACGGGATTGTTTACAACTTGGGTGACATCCACTCGTTTTTCCAATGCTTCCATTTCCGTTTGTGGGATTTGGATTTCATTTACTGAAAGAGTATCCACCATATCAATATTACATTGTGTATAAAGTTCTTCTTTTGAATATTTGGTAACAGTAATAAAAGAAAGTGCGAAACTACCTTGCCCATTATCCAAAGCTTCTTCGGATGGATTACATCGTATAACAACACCTGACTGTTTTACTGATTGTAAAATCAGTAGTAACCTAAGGTTTTGCATTGGAGTTTCATTTTTTAATCGTAGGTCAACTGTATAAGCAGATTGGCCTTCTTCTTCTTTCAGTGCAGTCCTGATTTCAGAAATTTCGTCCTCAGTCAAATTTCCAGCGGATACTTGATTTCCAACTTGGCCTTGTTTGGTTCCAGAATTTGTGACTGCCGATTTCGTGGAACTTCCACCACCTGAAACAGATACTTCATAATCCTGGAGTTTTTGGATCATGTCGGTGAAAGGAGTCTCTACTTTGATACCGTTGGCAACACCTTCTATGACTTGTTTGATCAAATCAAAACATTCAAAAAGCAAATTTACAAGTTTAACATTGATTTCTAAACTACCTTCTCTAATTTTTTGGAGAAGGTTTTCCATCGTGTGAGCGAGGTCAGATAAATTGTACAAACCAACAAAGGCAGATGAACTTTTTAAGGAATGAGCAGCACGAAAGATATCATTGATGATTTCGGGATTTTCGTGGTCTTTCTCTAGTTTTACCAAATTGGAATTGAGTTCTTCAATTTGATCCTCGGACTCTTCCAGGAAAACTTCTGTGTATTCACCTAAAATTCCAGCCAATGTCGTATCCCCTATTCCTTACTTTGTGGTAGAAACAAAATTAACAATTTGTTCCAAATCCAAATTCAAAATCAAATGGTCTTCGTAACGTGATACCGATTCGACCATCTTACTATAGTTTAACGACAAGTCATCTGTTGTGTAACTGATAAAATCCTTTTGGATTTTCACAACTTGTTTGACTTCATCCACTAAAACCCCAATCCGTTTTTCCTCTAACATAACCACTACGATACGTGAGATGGGATAGATGTCAGAATCAGTATTATGGAATCTTTTTTTCAAATCAATGATTGGAATGATTTCCCCTCTTAAGTTAATCACTCCTAAAATGTAATCTTCTACATTTGGAATACGAGTGATGAGAACGGGTTTTAAAATTTCATGAACCAGAAGCAATCGGATCCCAAAAAATTCCTTTTCGATCGTAAAGGTAAGAAATTGTTCAAGGTCTCCTAAATCAGACTCTTGTTCCATTTTGGTTTTTTCCGCAAGGGATGTGAGGAGTTTTTCTTGGTCCATATGCTTCTTGGAATCGTGTCAGAATCCTACGTGGATTCAATCGAAAAAAGAATGAATCTGAAATTCCGTAATCATTTTTCCGACTTTAACATCGTGTTCTTCTACTTGGAATGGGACGGGAAAAAATTTAGAAAAACTAAACCCTATTGTTTTCTTTTGCACAGATTCTTTGTGCAAAATCCGGTCATAATACCCACCACCTCGCCCAAGGCGAAATCCATTTTCATGGTAACCGAGACCTGGAACCAGGATTAAATCCGCTTCCTCTACGGAAATCTCCTCATCTCCTATTGGTTCAAAGATTCCATATGGACCTTTTTCAAAAGAGAACGGACGAAGGAAACATAAACCCTTGTCTCCAATCACTTTTGGAAAGTACCACTTTGCAGAATGCCTGGATTCAATAAAACTTGTAGGTCTTGGTAAGGGGGATGATTCGATGATGGGTAATATGTCTACTTCCCAGTTTAGGTCAGGAACATATGTGATGATTTTGGATTTCCCCTGTAATAAGGGAAATAGTCTTTTGAGAATTGCCGATTCTAATTCTTCTCGGTCATTCAGTTTTTGGATATTTGTTTTGAGGATCTTCCTTGCGTCTTGTTTGGAAATCGAATTCAAAAATGGTCCCCGATGATTCCCTCTTCCAATAAAGAGATAATTTTTTTCGTACGTTCTTCCAATTCAGGATTTTCATTCACTTTGGCAGTGACATCCCTCATTTGGAATAACTCGTCGGCTAGATTCAGTGCACAAAGTACGGCAATTTTGGTTTTGGATGCATTGGGTAAAACTTTTCCCAATTCCAAAAGGCGAGTTTCTACGTAATCAGCAACTTCAGAAATATACCCTGAAGATGCTTCTCCTACGATCGTATAGGTTTCACCAAATATTTGTTTGGTGATTTTATGAGAGTTTTGGGCAGAGTCTGCCATATGGATTATTTAGGATCGTCTTCGATGATGAGAAAATCATCATCATCATCCGCATCAAATACACTAATGGCTTCATCTTCATCATCAATGATGATATCGTCATCCTCATCAATCTCAACCGTTGGCACTTCATCATCAGTTTCCACAATGAGTTCTTCTTTTTCAAAGGATGCAGAGGCAGGTGTTTTTTCTAAAACATCTTCCCCGTGGAATTCTGATTCATCTTCATCAAGTAAGATAATTTCATCATCGTCTTCTGTTGTGAGACTTGGAGTCACCGCAGCTGCAACTGGTTCCGCAACAGGAACAGGTGCATCCACAGATGCTGGTGCTTTTGGTGTGGAACTTCCAGTGGTTGGGAGGCCATCTAATCTTCCAAGGAGTTGGTGGACTTTGGATTCGAGTAAACCTTCTCTTTCTTTGAGTTGGTTTAATTCGTCCGTCGCGTCTTGGAGTTGAGAACGAAGTGTTTTGAGTTCGCGCTCTTTTTCCTCCATTGCGAGCTTCATTTGGTCATTTTCCGCGCGGAGGGATTCGTTTTCCGTCTCTAGGCGTGCATTTTCTGTTCTTAGGTCCTGGATGAGTTCAAGGGCCTTAACAACTTTACTTTCTAGCTCTTCAATGGTTTCGATTTTTAACATGATAACAATCCGATGGAATAGAATAGACGAGCTATTCCATTCCTATCAAGCACTAATTTACTTAGCGACTTTGGTTTTTTCGACGATGGCGTTGAATACTTCTTTGTGGTTGTAAGCAAGATCAGCCAATGTCTTACGGTCTAAGTTGATACCTTGTGTTTTGAGGGCGTGGATGAATTTTGAATAAGACATTCCATTTTCTCTCACGGCAGCATTAATGCGCGTAATCCAAAGTTTACGAAATTCGGACTTTTTCTTTCTACGGTCACGGTATGCCCATTGACCTGCTTTCATCACAGCTGATTTAGCTGTTCTGAAAAGTTTAGAACGTCCACCTCTAAAACCTTTTGCTTTCGCAAGTAGTTTCTTTCTACGATTCTTATGAATGGTTCCGTTGACTGCGCGTGGCATCGTTTAACCTCCGTAAGGTAGAAGTTTTTCTACACGGTTATAGTCGGTTTCATGGATGAGATGCATTCCACGGCTTTGGTGTTTCATCTTAGGAGATTTTTTCTCTAAGATATGTCTTCGGAACGCACAACCACGTTTGATTTTACCAGATTTGGTAAACTTAAAACGTTTGGCTGCTGCCCTATTTGTTTTTAGTTTATACATAGTTTTTTTATCCTTTAGCTTTCTCACTAATTGGGTTCATCACGACAACTATCGTCTTTCCGTCGTGTACCGGCATTTTTTCGGGAGAGGCATGCTCTTTTAGGTCCTCGACAAACCGGTTAACAATATTCATTCCAATTTCAGAGTGAACCATCTCTCTGCCTCGGAACCGAAGTGTCACTTTTACCTTATCACCCTTTTGCAAGAATTCTAAAGCATGACGCTTCTTAATCTCGAAGTCATGGTTATCAATCCGCGGACGGATTTTGATTTCCTTCACCGTGACTACGTGTTGTTTTTTTTTCGCTTCTTTCGTTTTTTTAAGAAGTTCGAATTTGTATTTTCCAAAATCGATCAGCTTACAGACGTGAACATCCTGGTCTCCCGAGACTTCCACCAAATCAAGGTTAGCTTCCTTAGCTCTTCTCAGAGCTTCTTCCAGAGTAACGATATCAGATCCTTCGTCACTGACGAGTCGAATCGATGCTACATTGGTAATTTGTTCGTTAATTCTGATGTGGGCGAATTTATCTTGGTTTGGGTTCCCTCTAGGGTTGGGCCGTTTCTGCATTCAGTCTCCGAAATTTCTTTCAATTTCCAATTTCGGATGAAAAACTAGGCACGCAAGTACATTTCTTCGCAAATGCCCTTGTTCAGGGGTTAAAGCGTTCCTGAAGGCCCTTCCCACACCACATATTCGATGGAAAGGGATTCTTTTTGGAGGATTTCGGGTAAAATGGGGACAAGGGATCGGTATTCCCCATGGTTTCCCATTCCCATACAAGACCCTCCATGGCAAATCCGACCGGACTCATCATACAACACATATTGGATGAGGTTGTCATACTTTCGGTCACTGGGAACTGGGTTTGTGGACGGAACAATTGCCAGGTAATGAAACCCTTGGTTTTCTTTCCGTTCCAATCGGAATCGCAGTTTATTTTCTTTGGTGAGGGGTTCTGTGGCATACAAAAGTTCCCCTTTGCCTGGGTTCCATTTTTGGAAACCGTAAGTGCCAACTACATGATCGGCCCGTTTCCACTCTCGTTTGGATTCCTTTTTAAAAGGTTTTGCCGAACTGAAGGGGAAAGGACTTTCGATCCGATCCTTTGCATCACAACCGGAGATGGTGATTCGTAAGGAGACTCGTGAAATTTCAGAGATGGAAAACGGAAATCGGCTCCATAAACCTGGAACATCATAACGTTCCCAAGGTTGGACACAGTGTTCGGAAGTTTGGCAAGACAATAGCCGATCGGAAACATCGTAAAAAGCAGCGACAACGTACAAAGAAACTGCCTTGTTCCCTAAATTTTGTCCCCCAGTGATGACTATGTTTGGACAATCAAAGGATACATCTTTCCCCGTTCCATCCACAAATTGCATAGGACTCACCTTCCATCCGAGGGTTACACCATCTGTAATGGGAAGACTCATCATGGGGATGGCATCGTACGCATCACAGACGTCATACGGGGGATGGATCGGAAGGTCCAGATACAAAGTAACTGGTTCTTTCGATGTAGATACAATTGGACTCTTGAACACTGGTAGGAACCATACTTGCCCACCAGTGTTAGTCAAGAAATTTCTTTAGTTGAGTTCCCCTTTGAGGAGAGAAAGGAATCCATCACGAGAAACTGTTTCTGTTGTTTCTTCTCCCATTCGTCTGTAGGAAATACTACCCGCTTCTTTTTCTTTATCCCCAAGGATGAGCGTATAACTACTACGTTTTATGATGGAATCCCTAATTTTACTTCCGATTTTTTCATTTCGAACATCGAGTTCGACTCGAAATCCATGCATTACTAAATCTTGATATACTTCTTTAGCATAATCACTATGAGTTTCTGCCACAGTTAAGACACGGATTTGAATCGGATTTAACCAAAGTGGAAATTTACCTTCGTAGTGTTCGATGAGAATTCCAATGAATCGTTCGAGTGAGCCGTAAATCGCTCTATGGATCATGACTGGTGCATGTTTTTTTCCATCAGATGCTGTAAAGTCGAGTTCAAAACGATTTGGCATGGAAAAGTCAATTTGAACAGTTCCACATTGCCATAATCTACCAAGTGAGTCTTTGATGTTGAACTCAATCTTTGGTCCGTAAAATGCACCATCCCCTTCTTTGATCCCGTATTCGATACCCTTTTTCTTTAGAGCATCATGTAATGCTTGTGTGGCGAGGTTCCAATCATCATCACTACCTTGGGACTTTTCTGGTCTTGTCGCGATAAACGTTTTGAATTCAGTGAATCCAAATTTTTTATACACATCAAATGTAAAATCGATGATGTCTTCGACTTCGGATTCTACTTTTTCTAACGGTGCATAGATATGCGCATCATCTTGTGTGAACGCACGGACTCGGAAAAGTCCATGCAGAACTCCCGACATTTCATGCCTGTGAACATTCCCGAGCTCCATAAACCGAAGAGGTAATTCCCGATAAGAATGCATATGGTATTTGTAAATCAAACAACACCCAGGACAGTTCATCGGTTTAACAGCAAACTCACTTTCATCGATGTCAGTGAAGTACATGTTCTCTTTAAAATTATCCCAATGCCCTGATTTTTTCCATAGAGAAGAATTTAAAATCGCAGGTGTTTTGATCTCTTGGTAACCACGTCTAAAACATTCTTCACGGATATAAGATGCAAGAGTGTTCCAAAGGACAGTACCTTTTGGATGCCAAAACGGAAACCCTGGAGCCTCGTCTTGGAAACTAAATAGATCAAGTTCTTTCCCGAGTTTTCTGTGGTCCCTTTTTTTGGCTTCTTCGATGAGGAAGATGTACTCATCTAATTGTTTTTTGGTGGGAAATGACACACCATAAATACGAGTGAGTTGTTTGTTTTTGGAATCACCCTTCCAATACGCACCAGAAATAGCAGTGAGTTTAAAGGCTTTTAATTGGCCTGTACGTGCCACGTGAGGTCCACGGCATAAGTCATACCATTCCCCTTGCCCGTATAACGAAACAGAAGCGGATTCAAAACCTTGGATGAGTTCTACTTTGTATGGTTCGTTTTCTTTCCTAAATTTTTCAATGGCTTCTTCTTTGGAAAGTTCCCAACGTTTAACAGTAAGGTCTTCCTTGACAATTTTTCCCATCTCCATTTCGATTTTAGGTAAGTCGTCAACAGTGATAATGGTTTCACCAAAATCGATGTCATAGAAGAAAAACCCTGGACCGTTCTCGATGACTGGACCCACAGTGAGTCTTGCATGAGGCCATAACCTTTGCACGGCCATCCCCAGTAAGTGGGCAGATGAGTGATGGAAAACTTCTTTTCCATCTTTGTCATCAAAGGTGAGGAATTTGACACTCGTGTTTTCGGTAGGAACAAAAGATAAATCAACAGTCCGTCCATCGGACAAGACAACGGCAAGAGCTTTCTCTTTTAAGAAAGGCAGTTGGTTTTGGACAAAATCAGAAAATGACTTTCCTGATTCGAGTTCCTTAGAACTTCCATCGGGTAATGTAATCGTAAGTGCTGCCATAAGTGTATTCCCAGGTTTTCGCACGCGCATTCTCCCGAAAAGTAAAGTTTTACCAGAGTTTTCCTGTTTCGAGAGATTCTGTTAGTTTCATAAAACTTTCCTCGATAGACTCCTTACGGCCAAAACCTCCTTCTCGTTCTAGTTCAATAAATCCGTGTACCAGAGAACGGATGATCCGAATCCGATGGACCACTTCTTTGTCTAATGTTTCAAATTGGAATGCAAACAGACAGAGTTGTAAGATACGATCCCCAAGTAATTTGAGTTCCGGATCCGATTCGGTAGCAACAATGACAAGAGGGTACATATGAGGGAAATCTTTGGCGAAACTTCGATAGGATTTTAAAAAGTTTCGAATCCGTTCTTTTGTGGGATCGGACTTTTTTAAATTTTGTTCCAACCTATCACCTAATACTTGCAAGGCTCTCTTTCGTATCTCACCAAATATATCCTCTGTGTCCTTTATATGGTTATATAATGATGGAGTTCGAATGCCAAGTGTCTCTGCTAAAGTTGCCAAACGAAATTCAGAAAAACCCACGTTTTGAATGGTTTCCCAAGCCAAATCCAGAATCAAACTACGACTGATTTGGGTTTGGCCTTTTTTGGGTCTTCCGATTTTGTTTTTTATTTTTTTTGCCATAATGATTTTATATCTGAATAGAAACGGTTGGGTTCTTCTACAAAGGGATAATGCCCACCATTTTCATAAAGATATACCTTTCCACCAATGGTATCCCGTATCCAATTTGTTTCTTCTTCTGGATTTGTGAAATCGGGGTCCTTTAATCCCATGATGATGATGTGATTCCCTTTTGCATGGGCAAGTTCATTTTCACATTCCTCTTTTGGTGCAAATAACATAGAACGAAGTGCGACCATCCTTCCCTCTTCTTTTAAATTTTCTTTGAGTTTTTCCTTACGTTCCTCGATATCTTTTGGCGGTTGGATCGGAAAAAGAGATTCATAAAATTTGGCCCAAGCACTTGGCCCCCAAGGACCACGAAAGGCAATTTGTAACATAGATTTTAAACCCCAAGACATAGGTTCTTTGTCTCGAACAAAAGGTCCTGATAAAACCATTCCTAACACTCGTTTTTTTTCTTTGGACTGAATGTACACTGCTGATGCAGCTGTCATCGAATTGGCTATGATATAAACATTTTGCAGATTATTTTTCTGGATGAAAGAAAGAATATCCAAAGCAGTTTCCTTTGGTCCATAAGATGTAAAACTAACATCTGATTCACCCAATCCTCGCAAATCAAAGGTATATACATTTCCGTCGTTTTTTAATAAATGGACCAAATCAGAATAACTTTCCTTTCGATCTCCAATTCCAGGTAATAAAATAAAATTTTGTTTCCCTGATCCCGACTTGGTATACGCAATTTTTCCTTCTTCTAATGCGAAATAGGAAGTGATTGGTTTCTCGTTTTTTGGGAAATCATCTGCCCAAAGGCACAATGGGAAAAGAATCGGTAGTAAAATGGGGAAATAGTGGTAGTGAACTTTCATAAAACTAATATAATTAGTTTATTTAACTAATGCAATTAGTTTTTTATCATTTTTTTGATTTTGTGGTTCGATCACTACAATTTTGTAAAAAAAAACGAGAATTCTTACTTGCTACGGTTCCAAATTTCCCCTATTTTAAACCCAACCACCTTAAACTCGGATTCAAAAAATTGCAGATCATATTTTACGACAAAGAAACCACCCGATTGAAATCGGAAAAAAAAGGGACAACAATCTTAGAAACTGCACTTAAACATGAATATCCATTGTACCATCTATGTGGTGGGAATACAAAGTGTACCACTTGTCGTGTTTATGTTTCAGATGGAATTTCCAATTTAAGCAACCGAAACGAAAGGGAACAATTACTTGCAGATCGCAAAGGGTGGCCCAGTGAAATTCGATTAGCATGCCAAACCGAAGTGTTTGGAGACATTGGAGTGAGAAGGATCATTCGTGATAATAAAGATTTAAAAACAGTTACGAGTGAGTCCAAGTCTTCTAACACCGGCGAAGAATGTTTTGCAGTCATTTTATTTTTGGACATCAAAGGTTTTACTTCTTTTACAGAATCCAATTTAGCTTATGATGTTGTATTTGTATTAAATCGTTTTTTTCATGAAATGAGTGAACCCATTCTCAACAATGGTGGTGAAATTGATAAATTCATTGGTGATGGAATTTTAGCATTTTTTCAAATTTCTAATGCAAAAGGGTCCAAACAATCCCAAGAAGAAGAGATCCAAAATCTCAAAACTGAAACAATGAAATCTGCTATTCGTGCTTGTTTACGAATGTTTGATCAATTACAGAAATTCAATATAGAAATGAAAGATCGTTTCAATTTTACATTTGATATTCGATTAGGACTACATGCAGGGAATGTCATTTATGGAGATATTGGCCATTCCGAGTTTAAGAGCCAAACCGTTTTAGGTGATGTAGTCAATGTGGCAAGTAGGCTCGAAGCATTAAATAAAAAAACAAACACCCGTTTTTTGGTATCTGATGTCATTTATGATACAATTGGTAAATTATTGTCCATTGATAAAAAAGTAATCACAAAACTGAGAGGAAAATCGGATGTGATGAAAGCATACTCTGTGATCGGCTTCAAAGAAAAAGATTCCATCCTACTTACCCAACAGTACTTTGATCAACTGAATACAAAATACCCCAAATGGATCCATAATTACGAAAACAATTTAGAATCTTTTCGAAACAAAAACGTAAATTTGGAAAATTCCTCAGCATCAAACGAAGGAGATTTAATTCCTTTACTCCAAATCTTAGAATCGATTGTTGATAAACTTGGCAACCCAAAATCTTTAAAAAAAGAAATTTCAATATTAGCAAACCATTACAACATGTTGTCAATTCCAATAGAAAACTTCTCCAAACTTGTTCCTGTATTATTAAATACATTGGAAGAATCTTCTTACGAGTTGTGGAACCAAACGATTTCATTGGTTTTAAAAGAAGTTTGGACCGATATCACCATTCAATTATTAGAATCTTAAAATAAACCTTGCAATCCAATGAAATTTGATTCAAATAATATCAAATTTCATTCATGCTATCAGAACCTAACAAACTATCCATTACTCAACATTTACTTCGATTCATTTCACAATTGTTTCACTCAAAACAAGGACCCTCGGCTATCCGATATAGTATATTATTACTCCTACTTGTCATAACATTCAATGGATTTAATGTATTCAATAGTTTTGTAGGTAGAGATTTTATTTCAGCTCTGGAACAAAAAAACTCTCAGTCATTTCTCCACTATGCCCTGTTGTATGGCGTCGTATTTATCATTTCATCAGGTATTGGAGCTATATATCGATTTATTGAGGAAAGACTGGGTGTACTATGGAGAGAGCAGTTAACTTGGAAATTTACAGAATCGTATTTAAGTGAAAAAACTTACCATTCCATTCTAAACAAAAAAGGTATCGAAAATCCTGACCAAAGGATCACAGATGATGTGAAAGCCTTCACCACAACTACTTTGTCTTTTATCTTACTGTTTTTAGGAGGAGTTTTTTCTGCTGTTTCGTTTGCAGGTGTACTTTGGAGTATCAATCCAATTTTATTTTTTGTTGCTGTACTCTATGCTATGATTGGAACCATTTCAACAATCCTTTTGGGTAAAGATTTGATTCGAATCAACTACAACCAACTCGATTTAGAGGCAAATTATAGGTCAGATTTACTTCATATCAAACAACATGCAGAGTCCATTGCCCTAACCCATCGTGAATTACGAATGTCCGTTAGATTAAAATCAAAATTGAAAAAACTAGTGACTAACTTTAAAAAATTAATATCTGTCAATTTTCGGTTAAGTCTTTTTACCAATAGTTACAATTATTTCATTCAAATCATTCCAATGTTACTCATCGCACCAAGTTATATGAGGGGCGAAATTCAATTTGGAGTGATTACACAAGCTGGACTTGCATTTACTACATTATTGAATGCATTTTCTTTAATCGTCACTCAATTCCAATCTATTTCATCCTTTAGCGCTGTAGTAAAACGATTACAATATTTAGATACTGCAATGGAAGAATCAATTCATACAGTAAAACAAAAAGAAAAAGAAAGTTTCCACTTAGATGAGATCATTTTTGATCAATTTAGTTTGTATGCAAATGACAAATCCAAATATATCATCCAAAACCTGAATCTAAAAATCAAAAGAAAAGAACGTTGGCTCATTACGTCGATTGATGAAAACACAAAACTGATCTTTTTTAGAACGCTAGCGGGTTTAAACAGACAAGACGAAGGTCGAATCTTAAAACCTAATCGTGACGAAGTATTATTTTTACCAGAACAACCTTACCTTCCACCGGGAAGGTTACGTAATGTTATCGTTCCCGCAATTCTTGGGAATTCAATTCCAGACTCAAGGGTGATGAAAGAATTAAAAAACCATAATTTAGACACCCTTGTCAAACGATTAGGTGGATTATCAACACTCAAGGAATGGGACGACGAACTTTCATTAGCCGAAAAATTCAAAATTTCAACAATCAGAATCCAATTTGCAAAACCTAAGTTTGTAGTCATTGATAGACCAACTTCCAGTGTCGGAAAATTTGAAGTTTCGAAGGTCTTAAAGAATTTTCATTCTTTAGGAATCACTACCATCATACTAGCAAAAGGGGAAGAAACCGCACTTGAATATGATTACCACTTAAACTTTGGTCATTTTGGAAAATGGAAATTGAATACTATGAGTCCATTCTTAAAGGAAAACTGATGTATCTACTCCATAACAAATCTGGACTCAAAATTAAAATTTTATCCAATCTTTCCATCCATTCTATTTTTTTTAATAACATATTCGTAAATTTGTATTTTGGAAACGAATTAGAAACAAGCCTTACCAATCTAACGATTGAATATAAAAATAATTCTCAAACATCCGTTATTCCTTTATTTTCTCCTTTTGGATCTCCCAAAATCAAAACTTCAGAAAACTCAATTTCCATCCAACGAAACATTGATGGTTTGGAAATCATCACAAAACTACAATTACACGAAACAATCAATTGTTGGAGAATGTACACACAAGTGACTAATCTGAAAGATGATTCTGTGACGATTCGTTTCGTGAATACATGTGATCTTGGACTTTGTGATGTTTCTTCAGCAAAACTCAACGAAGCATTTGTTTCGCAATACATCCACCATGAAGTATTGGATACGAAAGACTTTGGCATTGCCATTCTATCAAGACAGAATGAATCTGTATTTGGAAAACATCCAGCCTGCCTTAATTTTTCCGACCAAACGATCAACTCTTATGCGACAGACGGTTGGGATATTTTCCACAGAGGTAAATTGTCTAAGTTTCCCAACCGAAGGCTCCAAGGAGAACATTCGATTGTGGGACTTAGAACAGAAACAATCAAAATAGAACCGAACCAATCATTTGGATGCCATTTTTATTCTTTCCTCATTGAAAACTTGGTTAGTATAGATCGTGTACCTTCTATCTCCGATACAATCAAACTTTGCCAAAAAGGTTGGGAGGCTTGTGATTTGGAAAGGGAAAATGAAGGAGAAACAAACCTTAGTTTGTTCCATCTTGGAGAAAGTATCGATGGTGGTCTTGTTAGAGAAAATCAATTAAAAGAACTATTTCCGAATCCTTGGAGGAACATTGAATTCAGTAAGGAAGGAACCTTACTTTCTTTTTTTACCGAACAATCAAAACATGTGACACTCAAAGAAAAAGAAATCCTTTGCTTAAGACCTCAAGGGCAAATCCTTAGAACAGGCAACGGATATGGTCCCAATGAATCCTCGCTTACGACTACTTGTTATTTTAATGGAATCTTTCTTTCCCAACTCACACAAGGTCACACAAGTTTAAACCTTTTATTGTCTCGCAAAACAGGTGATTTAGGGATGAGTGTTTCCAAAGGCCTCCGTATTTTTTGTAAGGTAGATTCTGTTTGGAAACGATTGGGAAATCCATCCTACCAAACATGTTTACCCGATGTTTTGGAATGGGTGTATCTCCTCGAAGAAAATACAATTCAAATACAAGTAAAGTCCAATCTAGATGATGCAATATCCTTGTCCTTTGTCCATTCGTTTGGTTCGCCACTGGAAGTTTTATTTTCCTTCTCTACGGGACTTGATGGCGAAAACGGTGAATTAGCATTACCACCTAACATAAAGATAGAAAAAGAATCGATTTTCATAACACCAAATCAGAAGAGTTCCCTTTATGAAAGATTGGATGGAAAAGGATTTCGAATTCATTCAGACCAGCTAACACGATTTTTAGTTTCTGATGATCGTTTGTTATTTGAAAAGGAAATGTCACTTGGTTTGCCTTATCTCACAATCAAAACAGAAATTCAATGCGAACTAAAGTTCAAAATTTACGGAGAATTGACTGATGAGAAAAAAAATAAAATGTCTTCTGTTCCCAAAAATACAAATTGGATCGAACACCAATCCCTTCTAAATTCTGCAATTACTCTTAATGACGTAAAACTTTTAGAGATGATTGATATCTTACCTTGGTACAAACAAAATGCTGAAATTCATTTTTTAAATCCAAGAGGATTAGAACAATTTTCAGGTGGTGGTTGGGGAACAAGGGATGTATGCCAAGGAGCTTTTGAATTCCTTTTATCATCTGGAAATTTTTCTGCCATACGTGAATTACTCCTCCACGTTTTTTGCGAACAAAATGAAGACGGAGATTGGCCACAATGGTTTATGTTATACGAAAGGGACAAATACATTAGAGCAAGTGATTCCCATGGGGACATACTTTATTGGCCTATCATCAGCATGTTAACCTATTTAGAAAGAAGTAATGACAGGTCCATATTAGATGAAATTACCACTAACCGATCAAGAACTTCAAAACGGAGTATTTTAAAAGGGATTGAAATCACTTTACTCGAAATCAAAAATCGATTCATTCAAAATACAATTTTACCTAAATACGGAAATGGTGATTGGAATGATTCGATGCAACCAAAGGAACTCTCTTTTCAATCCCAAGCGGTGAGCACCTGGACCGCGGAACTACAAAACCTACTCTTTCAAAAACTAATTTGGTTTTATGATTGGATCGGAAATGAGACCAAAAAATCGGAATACCAAACATTATTTCATACTCTAACAAAACAAATCCATTCCGAATGTATGGAAAATCATACCCTTGCAGGACTTGTTCAATTTCCTCCCAATGAAAAAAACATTTTTTTCTTACATCCCAAAGACACCATAACGAAAATTCAATACAGTATCCTTCCCATGATTTATGGGATCCTAGCAGATGTTTTCACATTGGAAGAAGCAGAATACCATTTAGAGATCATCAAACAACACTTAACTGGACCTGATGGAGTCCGCTTATTCAATAAACCAGTCCCATACCAAAAAGGAAATTCTACCTTTTTCAAACGAGCAGAAACAGCTAGTTATTTTGGAAGGGAAATTGGCCTTATGTACACTCATGCCCATTTGCGTTATTGTGAAGCACTTGCCTATATGGGTAAATCAAAGGAATTTTTCACACAATTGAATCTAACAAACCCAATCGGTATCTCAAAAAGGATTTCGCAAAGTCGTTTGAGGCAATCCAATTGTTACTACTCGAGTTCCGATGCATGTTTTTTGGATAGAGAGGAAGCAGAAAAAAATTACGAAATGTTATTGGAAGGGAAAATCCCACTCGAAGGAGGTTGGAGAGTTTATTCCAGTGGTCCTGGAATTTTCTTAAAAATATTTTATGAGTCTCTGTTAGGGATACAATTGTACCATGATGGAATCATTTTTGATTCTATGATGCCTATTGAATTGAATGGACTACAAATTTACTTCGAACGATTTGATACAAAATTCGAAATCACATACGACATTAGGTCAGAGAATGGATGTATTCATTCGATACAGTTCAACGGCATGGACATTCCAATCAAACGTTTGTTAAATCCATATCGTTTAGGTGGATTCAAAGTGAATCAAGAAATGATTTTAAAGAATCAAAAAGAAGGGATAAATACATTCGAAATAAGAATCGAATAAAAAACGTATGAGTGATTCTTTCACACCCATACGTTTTCCGATTTTTCCTTTTAGTAAGGAATGTTAAATGGCGTTTTTGCCTTTTTCGCCAGTTCTGATTCGAATCACATCTTCTAATGGAGTGATAAAAATCTTACCGTCACCGATTTTTCCATCACCACTTTTCGCTGCCTTTAAAATAGCATCTACAGTTGGTTTTACGAATTCATCATTTACAGCAATTTCCAATCTTACTTTTCTGAGAAGGTTCACTGTATATTCATGACCACGGAATACTTCTGTTTTTCCTTTTTGTTGTCCGTAACCTTGAACGTCAGATACTGTTAAACGATAAATTTCGTTTTTCGTTAACTCTGCTTTAACTTCTTCCAACTTATGCGGTTGGATGATTGCAATGATCATTTTCATAATGTTTAACTCCTATTTCCTTACCCACGAACTCGGATATTAAAATCTGGGTAAGCTTCTGCTCCATGTTCCCCAAGATCCAATCCACTCAATTCTTCTTCTTCACTCACTCGGATTCCACCTGCTAGTTTTAACACAAACCATAGGATGAGAGATACTACAAAAGTGAATCCACCGATTGCCAAAATTCCATAAAGCTGAGTAACGATGGAAGGAACTTCTACTCCTGCAGGAGCACCTTCGTAGCCAAAGATGGCAACCGCTAAAGTTCCCCATATACCACAAACTAAGTGAACAGAAGTTGCTCCAACTGGATCATCAATTTTCATTTTATCAAAAAATAACACTGATAATACGACAAGCACTCCAGAAACCGCACCGATGATTGCTGCAGACGTTGGACTAACAATTGCACATGGAGCAGTGATACCCACAAGTCCAGCGAGTGTTCCGTTTAGAATCATACCAAGGTCTGGTTTTTTTAAGATGATCCAAGCAGTGACAGTTGATGCAAGTGCGCCAAGAGCTGCAGAGATGTTTGTTGTCACAATGACATGTGACATTGTGCTACCATCACCGACTCCCATCGTTGAACCAGGGTTAAATCCAAACCAACCGAGCCAAAGGATAAGAGTTCCTAAAGCAGCAGATGTCATGTTATGACCGAGGATAGGCTTGATACGTCCGTCTGGTAAGAATTTTCCTTTTCTTGCACCAAGAACAATAGCTCCCGCAAGGGCTGCCCAACCACCTACAGAGTGTACAACGGTGGAACCAGCAAAGTCATGAAAACCAAGTCCTGCTAACCATCCACCTCCCCATACCCAATGGCCTGTGAAAGGATACATCACAGCAACAAGGATAAAAGAGAATATTAAAAAGGAATGAAACTTAATTCGTTCGGCAACTGCTCCCGAAACAATGGTAGCTGCAGTCGCTGCGAAAACGAGTTGGAAGAAAAATTTTGCAAGAAGGGGAACACCTGTCCAATTCATGGAAGAGTAAACACCTTTGTATTCATCTCCTATGGCAGGAGAGTTATCAAGACCACCTAGGAAAAATAATCCATCTGTTGCATAAAATGGAGTTCCGTCACCAAACATGAGTCCCCATCCAATGGCCCAATAAGAGAAAGTTGCCGCTGCAAAAACGATAAAGTTTTTTGCTAAGATGTTAACTGTGTTTTTTGATTGTGCAAATCCTGATTCAACGAGAGCAAAACCAGCATTCATAAAGAACACCAACATACCTGCAACTAATACCCATAATGTGTCTAGTCCTACAGTTAATGTTTGGATTGCTTTTGCGGTTTCTTCTGCTGGGTTCGCGACGGTTGCAGCTTCATCTGCAAAAAGGAACATCGGAACTACCAGGAGAAGGAAGGCGATTGATTTGAAATATTGTTTCATATTGCCATGTATCCTTTCCATGTTATTTGCTGAAGAAGGATGCAAGATTGGTACCCGATGGGAAAAAACGATTCAAATTGTCCAAAAAAAATCAAGTAATGCCTAAAAACCCTCCAATATGCCTTAAAATCCCATCTGGCCATTTTGATCAGAAAACTTATTTCCCTGGAACTCTTACTCAATCTGATGATTTCCAAAACATAATGATTGATATTTAAGCAATCCGCCTTACGAAATAAGTTCTGCCTAAAAAAACCGATACAAGCACACTCCATTCCCCCTCTAATAGGAGTGAATTCTGAACGTATCCGAATCTGTAACGACAAACCAATTCGTAACAATCACAACTATGTCCTATATTGGATGCAAGCTTTCCGGCGATTTGATGCCAACCATGCATTCGAACATGCGGTAAAACTCGCTCGCGAGTTGGGTAAAGAACTCATTGTGTATGAAGGTCTTCGAATGGATTACCCGTGGAACTCAGAACGAATTCACAAATTCATCTTGGAAGGTATGTTTGATAACCAAACAAGAGCAGACGAACTTGGTGTGAATTATTGGCCTTTTGTCGAAACTCCAAAAAATTTAGGAAAAGGTTTACTCAAGGAGATTTGTGAGAACGCATGTGTCATTGTCACTGATGATTTTCCCTGTTTTATCATTCCAGAACAAACCACAAGGTTAGCTAAAAAGATAGACTGCCAACTACTTTCAGTTGATGGCAATTCAATCATCCCTTTCTCTCGGTTTCCAAAACCAGCAAGTGCAGCAAGAATCCTTCGTTTATGGATCCATAAAGAACTAAACTCTAATTTTCCTACTCCCAGTAAACCCATTTGGAAAAAGGAGGACCTAACAAGTATCAGTGGAAAAACAAAACCAAATCAAAAAATTGGACTTTCAAATTCCATTGATTCGATCTTAAAAACTATCCCCTTCCAAAACCAAGTTTCACCTGTGAAAGATGTGAAAGGTGGCCGAAAGGAAGCCTTGCGATTGTTAGATGTGTTTATCAAAAAGAAGATGGATTTGTATCTTACAAAACGATCAGAACCAAATCGACCTGAACAAACTGCAACCAGTGGACTTTCCCCTTATTTACACTTTGGTTGGATTGGCCTTGAAGAAATTTTTTATGCAGTATTAAAACATAGTTCCAATGGAAAATGGAACCCAGAACGATTGAGTCATACAAAACCAGGTGATAAAGAAAATTTTTATTCCCCATCCATTGCCACCAATCATTTTTTAGATGAATTGGTCACTTGGCGTGACATTGGTTATCTATTCTTCTGGAAAAACAAACCAAACAATATTACTCTAGGCGATTTGCCAGATTGGGTGAAAGAAAATTTTAAAAAACACAAAAAAGATCACAGGGAATATATTTATACATTAGAACAATTTGAATCCGCAAAAACCCATGATGAAATTTGGAATGCTGCACAAACCGAACTAGTCCAAACAGGCAGAATGCATAACTATATGCGCATGTTATGGGGAAAAAAAGTCATTGAATGGTCAAAGACCTATGAAGAAGCATTTAACACATTAGAACATCTAAATAACAAATATGCTTACGATGGTAGGAATCCAAATTCATATACAGGAATTTTATGGTGTTTTGGACTTTTTGATAGACCATGGTTTCCCGAACGGAATGTATTTGGAAATGTACGTTTTATGTCTTCCGATTCAACAAAAAAGAAGTTTAAATTGAATTCCTATATGGAGTATATTGGTGAACTGAGTGGAAAATCCAACTCACTCTTCCCATGACAGAACCGTTCCAACCGATATTTGAAGAGAAAACGAATTTAAAAAGCGAATCAGTTTACGATTATTTTGTCATTCTATTCAATGATTCCATCCATGAGTTTTCGTATGTTGAAGACTGTTTGATGAAAATTTGTTTCAAAACAAAACGAGAAGCCAAAAAAATTGCAATGGAGGCTCATTCTAAAGGCAAAGCCATTTGTTTCCAAGGGAGTATGGAAGAATGTGAAACAGTTGCTGAAAATATGACAAACGCGAATCTTACTGTGAGTTATGGAGTATGAAAGAAACAAAAGAATTTTTTTTAGAAGAATTAAACAAACATAAAGATTTAAATAAGGCAAAATTTTTCCCTAGGTTTTTTAAAACAGGACCCGGTGAATATGGAGAAGGTGATTTATTCCTTGGTATCACTGTTCCCAAACAAAGATTAGTCGCCAAAAAGTTTGCACCAAAACTGAGTTTAGATGATTTACAATCTTTGATAGTTTCTCCTTACCATGAAGTCCGCCTCACAACTCTACTTATCCTCATACAAAAATACCAAACCAAAAAGATAACAGAGATTGAAAAAGAAAAAATTGTCAAATTTTATCTAAAAAACACAAAGTACATCAATAACTGGGATTTGGTGGATGTAAGTGCAGATAAAATCATAGGTGATTATTATTTTGATAAAAATAATGTTATCATTCAAAAACTAAAAAACTCCAAAGATTTATGGGAAAATCGTATCGCAATACTAAGTACATTCCATTGGATTCGAAAAGGTAGATTTGAAGAAACATTAATGTTATGCGAACATTTTTTAAATCACAATCATGATTTGATTCATAAAGCAACAGGTTGGATGTTACGTGAAATAGGCAAACGAGACATTCAAACTCTTCGAACGTTTCTCAAAAATCATGCAACAAAAATGCCTCGCACTATGTTACGTTATGCGATCGAAAAACTAACCACTTCCGAAAGGAAAAAGTGGTTAGAATTAAAAAAGGAGAACTAATCTCTGGGAAGTACCCTTGTGACAAAGTAAACTTTTACAGGTTCTGATTTTCCTTTTAAGTTTAACTCTTTTGTATCTTCATATTCAATGTATTTTTCTCCACCAGCAGCAAGAAAGGCAGCTTCCGATACAGCGACTTTACCTGGAATTCCATGACTTTCTAGTCTTGCAGCTGTATTCACTGCATCACCAATGACAGTGTAATCCATTCTTTTGACGGAACCAATGTTTCCAACAATTGCTTCCCCAAAATTGACACCAATTCGTAACCGGAATGTTCCTGGTTCCAAACCTAATTGTTCATTAATCTCAACCATTTTCTTTTGCATGTCCACCGCACAAGCTATGGCATGATATGCATCGAGGTCTGTTTGTTTTGGTGCTCCCCAAAATGCCATAATGGCATCCCCAATGAATTTGTCTAAAGTAGCTGAGTAATGAAATATCAAATCGGATAAGGACTCAAATATTGTATTTAAGTGGCTTAAAACGACACCTGGTGGATTTTTTTCAGCAAATGTTGTAAAACCAACTATATCTGAAAACAAAGTTGCTATGTCTTTCTCTTCTCCACCTAACTTAATGTTATCGGCAACTATCGTTTCCATAACTGCAGGCGAAAAATAACGAGACAATCTTTCTTTTTCTTCTTTTTGTTTTTCCACCATCTTACGTGAATCAATCATATTTTTCACAATAGACAAAGCAACAGAGATTGTGAAGGCTGCAAAGGCATAATCCTTTACAAATGTATGGCTTGGGTACCATTCCCATTGCATTTCCACAAAAACATCGTTTAACATAAGCATTATGAATGCAAAAAACCCGAAGGAAACAGTTCCCATCGAAGGAATTTTTCTCCCGAGGAAAAGAATATAAAACAATGCTCCACCAAGAAGGATTGTAAAAAAACTCCAATAAAAAAAGTATTTAGATAAAAAGATTAAATTAGGAGCTAATAGAACTACAATTGCAGATACAATTCCTGCACCATCAATGTATCTATTTGTCAATTTAATCCAACCATTCCGAACATGTGCAAAACGTACGATAAAATTAAATAATAAATGTACAAGACCAACCCATGTTACATATTCCATTTTTTTAATCCAAAAACCATCACTCAAAATTGAATAAATGATTTGGCTCTGGAATAAGGTATTGAGGGCCATGAAGATTGAACCTAACGAGAAGTATATGGTGGCATTTTCTTCATTTCGAAACAAAAATTGCCAATATAAATAAAAACATCCAAGTAATATGGTCAATACGATGACAAAAATTTTCTTAAAATCATTCCAATACTCAGCTCGTTCTGCATATTTGTATGAGGAAATGTAAAATTTATCATGGGATAATCCAGGACTCAATGGGTATTTCGCATACACTCGGACAGCAAGCACGTTTGGTTCATCAATTTTTAATAAGTGGAATGGAATTCGATAAAATCTAATTTTATCACTATAAAGAGATTTATCTTCTAATTGGACATTTGTGTCTGTATCAAGAAGTAATCCAGTTCCACCGATGTACTTACCATTCCAATACACTGCATCTGCCTGGCTAATCTGTCCAAGCCTTAAGCTTAAATTTCTAGATTTGAATTTATTTTGAATGTCACTACTCGTGATTGTGATCTCAGTCCGATACCAACCATATCCCTTGTATTTCTCCATATAATCAAAAAAACTTGGGAAATACAATTCTCCATCACCATCGGTCACCTTGTCCCAACCAGTTTGGATTTGAAATCCAGAGATCCAACCTGTCCGAACAGATTCCTCTAAGTTTGGTTGTGCATACGAAAAAACATGTGCTTTGATTTCACCTTCGTCTTCATCCAAATACAAATCATCCTCTGTGTTTTCCGTCACTCGAGGAGAATCACCTGGTTTGAAACTCCATTTATGAATTTCTTTTCCGAAGGAAGATTCAGATCTTAAATCTAAAATTTGATTCGTGAGTAATACTTGTGCCGAAACTTGCGAAAAGGAAAAAAGAAGAATGAAGGGAACAACAAACGTGGAAAAGAGTCTTTTCGAAAAAACCATGTCAGAAATCGTATTCAAAAGAAAAGGAACTGGCAAGTAGAAAACATTGGACAAAGTCAAAGTAGAAGGACTCAATTCCGACTTTTCGGGAATCGTAACTGCACCTAACGGAAAAAAGGTGGACATTTTTTTTGTCCATCCAGGTGACGAACTTGTAGTGGAATATGTCAAAAGACGACCACGCCAGAGGTCCTTAAAAATCCATGAAATCATCCGAAACCACAACTGGGATTTGGTAAAATGTGATGTGTTTGGCAATTGTGGTGGTTGTACTGGCCAACACATTCCGTACGAAACCCAATTGGAGTTAAAATTCCAACCAATCTTACAATTATTCCAAAAAGATTTAGGAATTTCCTTAAAACCAGTCCCTCAAGCAGAAACCTATGCTTACCGTTCCCGAATGGATTTTTCTGTTTTTCCCGGCCCTATCATTGGCCAAAGGCAACGTGGAAATTTTAGGAAAGTTGTGCCCATCAAACATTGTTCCATCCAATCAGCATGGGCAAACCAAGCATTACAGGATGTTCAGTCCGTTCTCGACCAAATGCCAGAAGTCATATGGGACAGAAAATCAGAAGTGGGAGGGCTAAAATACCTAACCATTCGTAAGGCACAAAATACCGAGGATGGAATTCTTATTTTTACATTCACTGAAGGGTATGAAACAGATCCCAAAATGCTATCGTTTCGAAATTTATGCCTTTCCCAATTGAAACAACCTTCTTTGCTTTTTTGTTACAACCGTCCCAAATCAGAAGTTTCAGCCGTCGGTCGTCCTGAAATTTTACGTGGAAAAGATAGTTTTACAGAAATGGTACTTGGCCATCGGTTTGAAGTTCCATTTGATTCTTTTTTCCAACCAAACCCAAATGGATTTTTACCGATTTTAAATTTCATTCAGGAACGAATGACAAAGGATCAGTCAACTTTAATTGATTTGTTTTGTGGGAATGGTTTCTTTTCTTTGTTATACGGTGAACATTTCCATCATGTTGATGGCTACGAACTCACAGAATCTTCTATCGTAACAGCTTCTCAATTATTCCAAGAAACCTACCCTAACAAATCACATGCCTTTCAAGTGGCCAATTTATTTCTTTCTACAGACGGACTCAAAAAACAAGAGAATGCATGTTTGATTCTTGACCCTCCAAGAGCCGGTGCCGGAAAACTAGTGAACCATTGGATCCGGGACTTTGGACCTGAATTTGTATTCTATGTCTCTTGTAATCCTTATTCACAAAAAGAAGATGTGACTTTATTTTTGTCGGCTTATGACTATGTTGATGGAATTTTGATCGATCCTTATCCGCATACACCACATACGGAATCCGTGCTTTTCTTTCGTAGAAAACACCAATAAAATCCCTTTATCGATTTTCTATTTCTTCCGAAAATAGTAGGGAGGGAACTATGAAACAACGGACAGCGATTTTATTTTTTTGCATCGTCATTTTAGGACAAATCGGATGTTCAAGTGTAATGGTAACAAACTGGGCACCTGACGAATCCAATTTTAAATCGAGACCAGTAAGAGTACTTCTAGGTTACGCAAGTGACGAAGAAATTTTTAAGTCTTCAGGTGAAATCATTGTTAAAGATGCAAACGATCTTACGATTAAAAAAGCATATGATTTTTTATCCTTAAATCCTACAGCAATCAAAGCTCCCATATCAATACAAAGTAATTCTGAATGGGTGGATTACAAAGGTGTGAGTTACCGTGGTAGTATTTTAATCAAACCCATTGATGGAAAAGTCCTCATTATCAATATTGTTCCAGTTGAATTATACTTACTATCGGTTGTACCTTCCGAAGTAAGTGCTTCTTGGCCAAAAGAAGCCTTAAAAGCACAAGCCATCTGTGCGAGAACCTATGTTGTGAAAGAAATGTTAAATCGAAAAAAACAAGAGTATGATGTGGACACATCAACAAATACTCAAGTTTATAAAGGCAAAAATAAAGAACATAAAAATACAACCGAAGCAGTATTTGAAACGGAAGGTTTAATCCTCATTCACAAAGGCCAACCAATCCAAAGTTTTTTCCATTCGAATGCTGGCGGTTACACGGAAGATCCAGCAAATGTTTGGGGAAATTCTGTTGAATACTTAAAACCAGTTCCTTCTGAATACGATAAGGATGGGGATCAATATTCTTGGGAAGAAAAATGGAAAACCGATTATGTAAATAACAGCTTACGTGACTTAGGTGTTGGTGATATCCAAGATATAATCGTTGCCAATCGATTTCCAACTTCTCGTGTGAATGAATTAGAAATTATAGGAACATCTGGAACCAAAAGAATCAAAGCTACAGAATTCCGAAAAAAAATCGGCGCCACAAAACTAAAATCCACTCGGTTTGGAATTCGAAAAGAAGAGTCTGGAGATTTTTTTGTGAAAGGTTTAGGTTCTGGTCATGGTGTGGGAATGTCACAATGGGGAAGTTTTGCAATGGCAAAAAGTCAATTCAACCACAAAGAAATTTTACAACACTATTTCAAAGGAATTGAATTCGCAAGAATCGTTGCCAGATAAAGCTTAGATTTTGGTTTCCATCGTCAGAAGATTTTAAATTCTGACTTTAGGTCCCAAAACTTATGGCAACACTGGAAGAATATTTATCCCAAATCAAAGATCTGACGATTGTTCCGCCGGTCTTACTTTCCGTACTTTCCCTAGAAGATGATAACGAACTATCTTTTGGTGAATTAGAGAAAAAAGTCCAATCCGACCAAGTCCTAGTCGCAAGGCTTTTAAAATTAGCCAATTCTCCTTTTTTCTCCCGTGGAAATCCTGTTGCCAATATGAAACAAGTCATCACTCGTCTCGGTTTTAAAACCGTTCGCAGTATGGTGGCAATGTCAATGACCGATTCACTTTTTAGCCAAGGGAATTATAAAAAATTCCGTGATGAAGTTTGGGATCATTCCGTTGCGAAAGGAATTTTTGCCCAAATCCTATGCGAAGAAAAAAAATTCAAAAAAGAAGCCGAACTTGCCATCACTTGTGGACTCATGCAAGATTTAGGTCGTATTGTTTTGAATACCATTGATCGCAAAAAATATGTAGAAGTTTTAACAGAATTCCAAACAACAGATGTTAGCCTCATCACATTGGAAAAAAAGGCATATGGTGTAGATTCCTATGAAATGGGAAGTGCAGCAGCAAAACTTTGGAAAATGCCTTCGATCATCATCTCTTCCATTGAGGATTTATCAAAACCAATCGCAGAACAAACTTCACTTGGACAAATCATTGGTTTTGCTGGTGTGATTGCCAAACTGACTGGCCATGGAAAACAAGAACCAGATACGATTCAAAAATTTGAAGAGTACCGAAATGTATTAGGTTTAGAAATTGAAGATATGAAAGTGTATGTAACGACAAAGGATGAAAAACTGAAAACAAACGAATTGTATCAGTTTTGTAGCACCTTATAGTATCATTAATTTGGTTTTACACTTAGTATTCTGTGTAAACCTTCTTTTCCTTTGATTTTGACTGGTTCCAATTCTTCATATCGGTATTTTTTAGAATATTCTTCCGGTAGATGGTTATATAATCCTTCTGAAACATAAACATGCATAGGCTTAGCCATTGATTCTAATCGGCTTGCCATGTTGACGGTATCCCCTACTGCTGTGTAAGAAAGTTTTTGGAACGAACCGACGTTTCCTACAATCACATTCCCAGATGCCACACCAATTCCAATTTGCGGAGTGAATCCATAAATCTGATTCCATTTGGGTTGCCATAATTCAAATACTTGCAACATTTCTAATGCACAATCGAGAGCATTTTGTCTATGGTCTTCTTGAAAAACTGGTGCTCCAAACAAACACATGATGGAATCGCCAATATATTTATCGATCATACCACCATAACCTAAAATCACTTCTGTCATAGCAGTGAAATATTCATTCAAAAAGGAAATTACATGTTCAGGTTTCATTTTTTCAGATAAGGATGTATAACCACGTATATCAGAAAACAATACAGAAACTTCTTGTTCTTTCCCTTTTTGATCTAATGATAAAGTATTATTCATTAAACTTTCAACGATGATAGGATCAACATACATCCCAAATACGTTTTGCATTTTCTTTTTTTCAAACTCTAAGCTTAACTTTTCTTCATACTCTTTCTCAAGTTCCTTTTTAAACTTTTTAACCATCGTATTCAAATCTTGAATTTCTGATTGGTTCATTCCATACAGATCTTGGAAACGTTTCAAACTATCATCCATCTGGATGGAGACTACTTTTTTACGGTAAATTTCCCGGAACAAATTACGGAATCGATGTTCTAAAATATTTTTCTTTAACCGACGTTTGCTGAAGTATTCATTGATACCTAATTGAAACGCAAGGATCGGGAGTTGTTTTCCTTCGGCCTTGGTAAACACAACCACTGGAAGTTCGGAAGGACCGGCCATATCCATTATTTTCTCTAGGATTGATTCAGAAGATTCCTCTAATTCTGGGAATTGAATTTCAGTGATGAGAAGGTCATACTGGACTTTTTTAATTTCCTCAGCTCCATTCTCAAAAATAGAACGCCAAGTCAATTCAATGTATTCACCAAACCACTCCACGAGTAATTGGGAAATGGTATCGTATGATTTTTTCTGTGGTTCTAAAACCAACACTCTGACTATTTCTTCTTTTTCTAATTCCACGCGCCTTATTTTTCACTCTCTAAAAATTTGTGAAGCGCCTCTTGGAAATTGAAGGAAAATCTTCCTAATAACAAACGAAAGGCTTGTAAAATGACATCTGGTCTTGGGGGATCTCCTGAAATATATAAGTCTGGTTCTTTTGGTAACTTTCCTTGAGGGAAAAGTCCACCACTGACAGCTTCAGTCCCACAAGCAACCAACGCTTTTGGTTCACTGATGACATCCCAAGCAGTTTGTAAGGGAGCCTCCATATTTTCGGAGACAGGTCCAGAAAACACAATGGCGTCAGCATGTTTGGGACTGGCAACAAGGCGTATCCCTTCTCGTTCGGAATCAAACACGGAATTGTAGGAGGCATTTAGTTCCGATTCGACTGTATTGTTTCCGCCTGCTGCAACTTCTCTGTATAAAAACCCACGGTTTTGTGTTAAGGCGCGAAATCGTTTTTGGTTTTCCGTGAGTGTAAACTTAGTTTGGTTGGGTAAGTCCAATTTTCCATTTTTGTAGGTCGTGTAAAATTCCTCTCGGTGTAAAACGAAAGTGTAAATAAATCCTGAATTACGAAGTTTACCATCCGTGCAAATTTCTACACAAAGTCCACATTGAAGGCATTTTCCATAATCCATTTCAAGTTGGTCTCCACCTTTCCTAAGGATCACCTTTGTTGGACAATGGGTTTCACAATCCTTACAACTTCCACATCCGTTCTCCATAACCTTCGAAGGAACTGGTATTCCTCTTTGGTTCGGATGTACATAGGAAGTTTTCTCGAAATTGAGAACATTTTTTTTAGAGAAAAAATTCTTTAATTCAAATAAAAAACTCATAAGTCAAATCCAACATAACTGAGATTAAATGATTTATTGTTCAATGGAAAATCGCTTACTTGTTCTCCTCGGACTGCTAACTCAAGTGCATGCCAATTTAATACAGAAGGATCGCGAATATAAGAATTAATTACGAAACCTTTTTCATCGATATTTAGTGCAACTAACAAAGGTCCCCTCCATGCTTCCAATGCGGAATAATAAATTCCGGGTTGTAAATTTTTTTCTATTAGTTCCTTTGATGTTCTATTCTCTTGTGATTTCCAAATCAAATCCCAATCTACTTCTTCTACTTTTTCCTCCATCCAACGTAGCGACTGTTCAATCTCTGCATATCGAAGGTACATCCGAGCCCAAACATCACCATTGTAATGATGGTGTTCTTCCTTTATTGGAAGTGGTTTCCAATCCGGGTAATCTGGGTGATTGATTCGTAAATCTTCAATAACTCCAGCCATTCTAGAAACCATTCCAACAAAACCGTGTTTTTGAACATCGGATTCCGAAATAAAGCCACAACCTTGCATTCTTTCCTTAAGAGTCGAGATGGAGAGAGCTCTTCGAATCTGAGGCCGAATTCTAGAGTGATATACCTTTTTTAACTGGTAAAAAGCATCTTTAGCTTGTTTGGCGTCAATTCGCTGATTCAAAAAGAGTTTGCCAGGACGAATTACTGATTTCCCAAAACGGTGCCCTGTCCAAGTCTCCATAAGTCCAAGTGCAGCGCCTCTATCGGTAACACAAACTCCATATAACGGATAATAGCCGATATCTTCCGAAATTCCACCTAAGTCACCTATGTGGACGGCAATTCTTTCCAACTCAATAAGTAAAGATCGAAATAAACGAATATCTTTTGGTACTGAGATTTTATAAAAATCTTCATATAACTTTGAAAAAGCTAAAGCATATCCAATACTTGTATCACCAGATATCATTTCTGAATATGGCATAACCTGTTCCATCGACTTACCAACTAAAACATCTTGTATACCTCGTTTTTGGTAACCAAGACGAATGGTTAGATGCCGAATCACTTCTCCCTCTACAACAAATCGAAAATGACCTGGTTCTATGATGCCTGCGTGGATGGGACCAACAGCATGTGAATAATGATCAATTGAGAAAGGAACAGACAATCCATGATAAGCTAAATCACGTATCACTCCAGATTTTTGGTGTAAGGATAAAATTTTTCCTCTTTGGTCGGACAAATAATCCTCTTCCTTTAAAGCAGAATAATCTTCATACCCCATATCTTGACCAAAAGAATGCCTTACCAACCAAATCGGATATTGATCATCCAATAAAAAATCAATTGTACTTTTTTTGGATCGTTCCTCTTCCATAACGACACTCTGATTCTCATGAATGAATTGAAAATACGATCCGTTAAAATGAGTGATGCCTGTAATTTTCTTCATATGTATTTCGCCATCAAATAATACATGCCATATGCACCAACCGAGATGGTGAAAAGTAAACTAAACCAAAAAAAATAAAACCTTAATTGTAATGTTCCATATACTTCAGAATCAAAATCACGATTCTCTAGCTTTACCATAGGTAACACTTTATTCAGAGAAACAAAAAAGAAAACGGATCCCAAAATTGGGAATATAAATAAGTAAAATTGTTTCTTCATAATTGCGATCTCAATGATTTTTAAATCCAAAACAAAAACAGGAGAAAGAGGGAATACAAATGCAATCAGCAATGCCAATAAATAAACATATAATGCTTTATGGCTCAACATGGTTCCATTCAGAATCTGAGAAATATTTCGTTTCCCCGCATCCATTCTTAATATTCCCATAGACAAAAAAACAAGAAGTTTAACTAGAACTGTTGTAGCGAGTAAATAGTAATAAACATCATCAGAAATATCCAACCATAAAAAAAGAGTTAACATTCCTGTATGGAAAAGTGCAACCTTAGCAGAAATACGTCGAATGTCATCTCGAGAGACTAACATTAAAGTTGAATATAAAATCGTTAGTATTCCGATGAATAATAAACCATTAGAAGCATTGATCAAGTGTAGATTTAATTCATTTTCCAATTTAATCAACGGTCGAATGGCAAGAACTACACTAACAGGGACAAACGAAGCGATCAAAGAAGAAATTTGACTAGGACTTTCTGCATATGTATCACCGACCCAAAAATGATTTGGCACCAAACCCAACTTTCCGCTATACCCATATATCGTTAAAAGGATACCTGTTTCAATCAGAAGACCAGATTGGCCTTCTAACCCAAGTTTAAGGGAAGAAAAATCTAAGTTTTGTAAGGGAGTGGATGCAAAAAGTAGTATCACAATTCCTAAAAAAGCCAAACCAAGAGCATAGGAATTAATCAATAAAAATTTCCATCCAACATGGAAGGATCGTTCTGTTCCACTTGAAGAAATTAATAACGCTCCAAATAAAGTGGAAGCTTCAATCAAAATCCATTTTAATACAATGTTTTCTGTAAACCAAGAATAAAACAATACAGTAAAAAAACATATTTTAAGTAAACTCCACAACCAAATTCTTGTTTGTCCTTTGGTTGGAGCAAAAATAGAAATCAAAAATATAACTACAAAAGTAATAATACCGGACAAATAGAATACGATTTCCATCATAACTTTCTTTCCTTTACATGCATATGAGGCGAAAGTTGCAATATTCCTCCCGAAACAATTACCAATATAGCATCCAAAAATGATCCAAATTCCAAGCCAAATGGTAACCCTTTATCCAATACCATAGTTAGAACAAATATTCCATTTTCAAAAACACAAAAACCAGCAATTAAAGCCAACCAATTCCGCCTAACAACAAAGCACAAAATACCTACATATACCAATAAAATAACATATATTAATGCAATTTTATGAACAGGTATTGACAAGAGGGGAACACCATCTGTAATTTTTACCGCAAGAACCAATCCTAAAACCATAAATAATAGTGTTGCTAAGTAACCAAAACGTGGGGTCGTACTCTCATTCATTTTTGATTTATTCGCAGTCCAATTTAAAATCCATGGAGTCAACAATCCTTTAAAAAGTACAACCAACATAATCAGAGAGATGGCATGTTGCCAATCACCTTCATGTGTCTGTATTACAGGAAAGATCAATAAAAAACCTTGAAGACTTAAAAATAAAATAATTCTACTTAATCGGTTTTCAACTAAGACAACAATCCCAGACAATAGTAATAATAAATAAACAAAATCGTATATCATTGAATTATCCTATGAAAGTTTAACTAGTGTTCCCAATATCAAAATAGCAATAAAGGCTAGTCCCATAAATTCAGGTATCCAAGTCCATTTCCTTCGAACACTATTTGCTTCCCAAAAACCTATCAAAATCGACAAAAACACCACTGCAGGTAAAATCAAAAATTCTTGATTGATACCATTCAAATACTTGGATTTAAAAAGTTTTGAATGTTCCAATGCTAACTTTACTAAAAATACTAGTAATGCAGAAAGTTTAACAGAACTAGCTAATTCAAAAAATGCCAATTGTCGACCAGACGCTTCCAAAATCATTGCTTCATGAACCATTGTTAACTCTAGATGAGTTCTCGGATCATCAAATGGAGGTTTTGCTAATTCCGCAAGAATTGCGATAAAGGATAATGATAAAAATAGTAATCCTATCAATATTCCTTGAGGAGTTTCTGAAATTTCGATATGGGATTGCGCAGCAAGTATCATGAGTATAAAAGTTGGCTCTACCATCACTGACAATAAAATTTCTCTACCCGATGCCATGCCACCAAAGGAAGTTGCACCTTCCATCGCAAAACCAATATAAGCAAATCGATATAATGCTAAAAAAAATGGAATTAAAATAAATGGTGCCCATTCAAAGAGAACGATACTCCATATCATCAATGATGAATAAATTACAATCCTCGGAGCTAACTTTGAAATAGAAGAAAAGTTGTTGTTTACAACTGGAACTTTCAAAAACGATTTACAAATTTCCAAATAAAATTGGATTACTTTTGGCCCACGCCTACCTTGTGCATATGCTCTTACTTTGCGAAAAATACCTGTTAACAAAAATGGAAGGCATACAAATAAAATAACTAAGTAAACAAAATGAATGTAGGTCTCCATGATGTTATCCTTTAAAATCGCCGAAAATTAGTAGTGAAAAAATGAAGATCAAAAACATAGATGAAATCGCCAAATATTTACTAATATCTTCTTCCTTAGGTTCATTTGTTGAAGAAACAAATTTGGTACCAAAATTAAATATAAATGTCAGAGAATTGATAATCAAATTATCAACTATTGAATCTCCCATCTTATTCACAAAATACCTTCCCAAAGAATTTTTCAGTGGTTTGGAAAAAACAGTCGAAGGAACTGAAAGTTCGTGTCCCGAATAACCCCCACCACAATCCCAAGTTTTTCGTTTTAAGTCTGATATTTTCACCCGATTCCAACGATCATAAAAATAAAAAAACATTATAATTAAAATTGTAACCATCGATACAAAAGAAATATTCCAAAACCAATCGATCAATTGTTGATCGGCAAACGGTTTTAACATGGGTAACTCAACAAATAATGGCAATGCGAGTGGAAATAGATAAATCGTAAAGGCGAGACTTAATAGAGAAATGTATAACCAACGTTTTTGCATATCCCCAAACGGAAGTAAGTTCATATTGTTCCGTGGAATAGACAAAAACATTGTTATATACAATTTAATATGTGTAAATCCACCGAGAACGATTCCAAAAAAGATGAAAATCATTGAAGGCAACAAAAACACTGAACGACCAATCGGTAGATCTAATATCCTGGCATTTAAATAAAAGTATGTTGCTTCCGAAACAAAACCTATGGTGCCTGGTAATACAGCATAACTAAAAGTGCCAGCTCCTAATAGTAACGGCGATATTCCAAGTAATCTACCGATACCTTTCAATTCATCACTGTTGTTTGAATTAATAAGTCTTGAAACCATTCCTATTGAAAAAAGTTGAAACGTTTTCGAGAAAGAATGATGGAGTAAACTTAGAAAGAACAAAATCCTAAATGAGTTACTTAAATTCATTAAGTCGGTATCACCGGAAAACTGAAACATTCCCGTTATAATCAAACATAACCATAAAAAATTAAGTGATTCAATAGAACTATATGCTAATGATATTTTTGGATCTTTATGAAAAAAACTTGTGATACCACCGAAAAATATACCCAAGGCAGCTAACGGAAATAATACTTGATAGATGATTGGATCCAACTGATTCGGTAGGACATAACGATAAAATAATAATAAAGGAAATATTTCTAAAACACCTGCAAAAGATCCGAGAGCATGTGACGGTCCTCCTTCATTTACCTTAGGTAACCAAATATGAAAACCAGAGAATCCAGATTTAATTAGAAGTCCAATTAACAATAATATAATTCCAATATTATCACCATCTGGTAACATCACCCAAGCAGATAAAAATAAAGCAGAAATACCTGACGCTAAAAGTAAAGATCCTAAACTCTCGATTTGTTTTTTCCCATATTCGGTACCCGAATAAATCAGAATGGTCGAAAATGAGGTGATTTCAAGAGCTATCGGCATCATCAATGATTTACCAGAGATATAACAAATACCCAATGCAGACCAAAAAACTGCATAACCAACTGTTACTTTATTTTTCTCCTTTGGTTCATATGATTGGACAAGCATAAACGATGAAAATCCTATGTAAGCTTGGATAAAAAGACCAACTAATATAGGGAAGTCGACAGATAAAATATCTTCGTTAGTTATGATTAGAATGAGGAGTGGTGACAAAGCCGCAATCCCAACAACGAAAGATCTCAAAATCGATATACGTTTATCTTCTAACATAAGTTGACCAAAATTTAAATCCTAGATAGAGAATCATTTGATTTTTTAGGAGTTCTTCTAAACTAAATTAGGACGAACGAAAGTATTGTTTTCTAAATACTCTAAGAGTAAAAATACATTTGATCGCCGCAATTTGATACAAAATACCTCTTAGCCAATAGAAGACATACCAGTTCCATATTCACAAACGAATTTTTTGATTTTTTCACTGAGTGAAAAAAAACTGAGAGTTCCCCTACTCCATTTTAGAATCATAACAAAATGGACATTCCTCTGCTTTTAAAAACCCAAAAAAGGTTCTAAAAAACAAACTGGCACTCTCCGTTTCCGATCCAAATGGAGCTTTTAACTGTCCTATTATAAGGAAGTGGTTCAAGACAAATTGGTGAAATTGGCAAATCAAAGATGAATTATGCAGTTGATGTAAAAAATCTGAAAAAAAGCTACAAACAAGGTTCCCTCACAATACCTGTGTTACAGAATCTCCACATAAAAATTCCTGCAAAACAATTCGTTACACTCATGGGTCCGTCTGGGAGTGGAAAATCCACCTTGTTAAATATCCTTTCTGCCATCGAGACCGCTGATGAAGGAAGTGTTCAAATTTTTGGTCAAGAAATGGTAGGCGCATCTGAAGGTAAGCTAACAGAATACAGGAGAGACCAAATAGGAATCGTTTTCCAGTTCTTTCATTTATTTCCCTATCTCACGGCAGTGGAAAATGTCTCAATCCCCCTCCTCCTAGCGGGAAAGAGTAAAAAATTCGCTGAGAGAAAATCTAGGGAAATTTTGGACGTAGTTGGATTAAACCATCGATGGAATTTTACACCAAAAGAAATGTCTGGAGGCGAAAAACAAAGAGTTTCGATTGCCAGATCGATTGTTCATGAACCGAAGATTATTTTTGGTGATGAGCCCACTGGAAATCTAGATTCAAAATCTTCCGAACAAGTTTTAGAATTATTCCAAAAATGTGTCTCTGAGCTAGGGATAACTGTTTTTATAGTAACTCACAACGAAGAAATCGGAAAATCAGGAAATTCAAACTATCATATGTTAGATGGATCTTTAATCAAAAAATGATTCATTTATATTTGAATTTCATTTTTGGTTATTTGAAGAATAATCGAAGCAAAGTGTTTTTTAATTTAGTTGGTATAACACTTGGAATCGCATTATTTGTCAGTACCCAAATTAACGGATGGAAAGCTGAAAAAAGTTTAGTAGACCAAACAATTGGTTTTAATTCACAAAATATGATCGGGAGATATGTACCGAATGCAACGCACAGTAGAGTTGATTCAAAAACATTACGTTCATTAGACTCAAATTTGCCAGAAGTTTTCCATATTGAACCAGAGTTATTCATAAAAGGATATACAACGCTTACTGACAATCAATCGTTAAGTTTTCCAATTATAGGTAGAGATCTAATTACATTCAATAACAACTCGAACCATCAAATCAATAGCGAAAAATTCCCTAAGTATTTTATTAGCAATTCTTTACTACAGAAAATCAAACACGAGAACAAGCAAGTTTCCATAAATTTATGTAATCAAATCCTAACGATCAATTTTGCTGATACAATGTCAATAGAGAGTAACGGATTATTCATTGTAACAGATATTGAACGATTACAATCAATCTGTGAATTAAAAAATACATATACTACAATCAACATTTTAATTCAAAATGAAGCAAGATTCGAATCCTGGAATGTTAACTTCACTCAATTGCTCAGAAATCAAAATTGGAAATTTGAAACAATGGATGAGATCAAAGAAAGAGCCGGGGTTGCTCTTGCTTCCTTGAAAATAAATTTAACAATCATCTCTCTAGTTTCAGTCCTTATTTCTTTTTTTATGGTTTCGAATATTTATACTGGAATTTTTTTATCACGTAAAACTGAATTTGGTATCTTACTTTCAATAGGCGGATCTCGTTTAAATAACTTTTTTCTGTTTATGACTCTCGCTTTACTTTTAGGCTTAATTGGCGGAATCATTGGGACTTTCATAGGAATCACATTCGCAAATTTAAATTTTTTTCAAACTTCTACAACATTGACTGATTCCTCCCAATTAGAATCATACAGATCATTCCCAATTATGATTGTATTATATGGAATATTCTTATCCATTGCTGGCTCAATATTGAGTGCATTATTCAATGCAATAAAAGCTTATAACATCTTACCAATCGAATTATTGAAGGAAAGGAATGAAGCACCAACAAAACCGAAATTCTCCTTACAATTAAAATGGTTTCTCTCATTTTTTCTCATATTTTTAGGGATTGTCATCGGGTGCATAAAGATTCAAAAACAGATTCTACCTGGACTAATAGGTGTATCTCTTGTTATACTTGGTTTTATTTTGATAAATTACGTTTCGATTCCCTTAATAGTGAAATGGATATCGAAATTTTCAGAACAGTTCAATCTATCAACCAGTTTCCATTTAGCAATGAAAGAAATTGAAATGGAAGCATGGAAAAATGGTTTAACTATCTCTACGATTATGTTAGCAACGTCCTTAGTATTTACATTATCTAGTTTGACTTTAAGTTATGAGAATTCGCTAAAGAAGTGGATACAGGAAGAAAACCAATCTGATTTTTCATTAATTAATGAAAAAAAATTAAACTCAGGTGAACCGGGAGTTTCAATTCACCTACTAAATGAATTAGAAAAAACAAACTTATTTAGCCAGGTTGAACCATTTTTTATAAATTCCAAATTTATAGTTAATGGAAAATATTACACTTTACATGTATTAAACTTTAAAGAAAACGAAAACAAAGATGGAATTTTTGTTTCAAAGAACTTATGTTATCTTGAAAAAATCTGTAAGGAGAGTCTATTAAAAGTCAACTCCCCCAATGAAGGTATAATTAGCCTAAAAGTACTAGATGAAAAAGAAAATTTTTTCTCCGAGAGAGGAACTATTATTATGGATTTTTCATTATACAAATCATTATTTCCAATCCAAGAATTAAACTCTATTCGATTAACCATTTCCGATTTATCCAAGAAAGATGAGGCATTACTTAAATTGAAACAGCTCGCGAGTGAAAACGAACTCATTTACTTGGATCAAGAAAAAGTGAAAGAACTCTATTTAACAGGGATGAATCGGGTGTTTTCTGTGCTAGATTCACTAAAACTTACAGCGATTCTTATTTCACTTTTATCCTTAGCCACCTCAATTTTTTATTATGTAAAAGAAAAATCTAGAATTCTAGCTGGTTTAAAAGCGATAGGAATGAATTTCTTACAAATATTTTTATTATTATTCTACCAAACTCTATTTCTATTATTTGCTGGAATGACTTCTGGAATTTTAAATAGCCTAATTCTTTCACCGATAGTCATATTTGGAATTAACCAAAATGCATTTGGTTGGAATTTGATTTTCACATACCCAGTTCACTTTGTAGCGAATCTACCGATCTTAATACTTTTATATGCAACGATTATAACGATTATCCCTTTTTATTTTGTTTACAGAATGAAGATTTCAAAAGAGTTGAATTACGAATAATTCTTTACCAAAAATATACCTTACTTAATTTTAAGACATGGCAGGAAGTATTAAAGTTTGTTTGGATCTCGCAGAAATGATTCGAAAGGAGAATTTAGAATCTCGAGAAAAAATTCCAACTTCCGATACCCATTTAAGAGTTTGGTCATCCCAACTAGCTCGCACCGAAGAAGATATTCGGAAACTTTTAACTTCACTTAGAGATAGTCACTATATATTCATAGTATCAATTGTATCACCAGACCCTAATTTGTTTGTATATGGTGAAGATGCTTATGTACTTGCTGAACCATTCATTCTGAATGAATTAAAAAAACATTCAGAAGAATCATTGGAAAAACTTTATGAAGCGAGTAATTACAAACGAAAATCCGCATTTCAAATCACTCGAGAATTGTTTCCAAAAATAAAAGAATTTAACAACACTCCTTTAGGTCGTTCAATTAACTTATCCGTGATGTTGGAAGAATTTCAAAGGATGTTGACTGCTCAAAGTTACGAATATACTGACCAGTGGAGAAGAAATAAACTCCAGGAAATATATAAAGACGAAGTATTAGTTGCAGAGGAATTAGCAAATAGTGCAAACTTCAGAGAGACTGACCCAACTAAAAGGGCAATCGACCAATTAAAAGACCAAGCACCAAAGGAGAAAATTGATTCAAATTGGGTAAAGGCGAAAGAGAACTTTTCCACTGAGTTTTTACTTAGAGTTCATTTCAGAAAATATGAATTTGATATTGTAAAAAAATTAATACAAAGTGGGAAATTAAAGGAAGAAAAAGACATCAAATATGTCCGAGATACAATCCAGCTAATGGAGAGTAGAATGGAACAAGACAATCTATTAAAACGATATGCTAACGAAATGATTGAGCTCAGGCGTTATGCCCAAGCCAAATTAAATATGATCCGCCAAGGAGTTGGTTCAAAACAGTGACCTTATATAACAATCGTATTAACTTTTAAACCAACCCACTTTTTCAAGTTGAGTGTATACTTGAAAGAAAAATACAACTAAACTAATAAAGATCAATCTTCGTTTTAAAGAAAACTTACTATCAATATGATTTTCCTTTTCTGGAGCATAAAGTAAGTATATAATCAAATTAATATTAAAAAATAAACCAAGAAACTCAGGATTTAGAATCGGAAACTTTACTTTTACCATAGGAATGTAGAGCATCAATAGGGCAATCATACTAGGTATGAAATAAATAGGAGTTTTTCGATTCCACAAACTATCGTCTGTTAAATCTTCCTCTTTTTTAATTCCTGAAATATTCTCTAAGATCGAAATTAATTCCTCTCGATTTTTAATATTTACAATTGGATGGATTTTTTCCTTCGTTTCTAAAATAACACGATCATAACCACGGAACTTATCCAATGTGATTTTTTCTAAATCCTTGATACGAATCGATGCACAATTGCCATTTGAATCAAATTGTTTGAGTAATCCACCTTCTAACTCCACTTTTCCACTCGAAAGAATTTCAATTTGTTTTAAATAATTCCTTCGAAGAAACCAAAAGAAAAGAGCCAGAAGTGGTACAAATAATGTGAAAAACTGTATTCGTCCCTCGACTGGAATTTGCAGACTATTATAAGCAACGAATAGTAGAAATAGTATTACGATAGTCCAAGTACGGTTCAGTAATTTTTTGCGAAAATATGTTACATCATAGGTGAACGTCTTTTTTTCACTCATTAGAAAAACTCACTCTTTTTAAAAATGGAAGCCATGGAAACATTTTCTTTCTCCAAATTTTCCCTTCCACCTTCCTCACGATCGAGGATACAAATTCCATTTGTGACACTAATACCCGCATCCCTCAAAACTTTAACAGCTTTTAATGTGGAACCACCGGTTGTGATCACATCATCAACAACCAAACAAGATTTCACTTCTTTCCAAAATCCTTCAATTTGTTGTCCTGTTCCATGACCCTTGGACTCTTTTCTTACAACAAGTGGAAAAATCGTTTTGCCCCTCTTTCCATAAGCCAAAGAAATAGCGTATGCTATTGGATCAGCACCTAAAGTTAAGCCTCCGATCGCTTGGAATTCTACATTTAATTTTGGAATTATTTCATCAATAAAACAGTCTGCTATAATTGCCAATCGTTCAGGATGGAGGGTTACCTCCTTACAATTAAAATAATGTTGGGATTCTAATCCACTGGCAAGGCGAAAGGGTGTTTCGGAAAAACGATACACATGGGTTTTCATCCAAGAAAATAATTGATCACGATATGTATGGGACATATTCTAATTATTTTCCTTCTATCGTCCTGAATACACAATTTTAATGATCCTTCCTAAGTAGAAATTCCCTTCCTGTAACAGATCTACGAAATAAGGAAATCGATACCCAACTTTCTGGCTGGCTATTGGAAAGGGACATGATTCCCGCCCTAACCAAATATTCCTTCCTAAATCAGAAATCATTTATTTAGCCAATGGATTTGTAATTAATTTATTTTTGGAGATTTTACACCAAATAAATTTTTATATTGAGTGTAATATTTTCTTGACTGAATTTATTCATTCAAATTAAATTTATGATCAAGTAATATTTATCTTTCTCGAATCTGCTATATGGTACATTACCAAGCAGTTTTGAATTTTGAAAACGGATTCTGGGAATAATGTAACGACTCTTTTCTCAAATTCCTTCTGCAATGAAGGTTTTTAGGACCAAAAAGGAAAAAAAAGTAACTATGGAAAAGAAGATGTTGAACCGATTACCATTGCGAATTCGAAAAAAGCAAAATACCGAAGAATTGATACTTCTGGTTGCGAAACAATTGTTTCAAAAAAAGGGATTCTCTCAGGTCACAGTTCCTGAAATAGCTGATGAGGCCGATGTCTCGGTAAAAACAATTTTCAATTACTTTGGTGCAAAGGAAGAATTAGCCTTTCGAGAGGAAGTTCAATTCTGTGACCAACTCATCCTTTGTCTTTTGTCTCGAAAGGAAAATCAGTCTGTCTTTGATGCTTTCCAAGAATTCATTTGGTCACTCATACAGTCTATTGACCCTGACCAACTCATCGAATCATTACCCGGATTTCATTCTTGGATGGATGACCCTGCTTTGGAACAAAGGTACCTTCGGTTATGGGAAAATTATGAAAAACGGATTACCGATGCTTTGCAATTGGAATTTGGTCATGTTGAATTCGATCCAACCTTGCGGGTGATTGCCTGCCAAATGGTGTCTGTTATTAAGACACTTGGCTCAAAGGATTTCAAAAACTATCTAAAACCCATCCCGATGGCGCTTCGTTACCGGGCACTGGAAAAATGGACCCTAAGATCCCTCGAACTACTTTCGGGGATCAGGGACCATCTTCAGAAAAACGACTAGTTAGCTCGATTTTTATCAGCCAACGTTCCTAAAAACAAAACAATCTTCTTTGTTTCTTCTTCAGAAAGATTGATTCCTAATTGGTGGTAAGCCATTTTTTGAACAGCTTCTTCAATTGTCGCAATTTTTCCATCATGGAAATAAGGGCCAGTTAAAGTGATGTTTCTTAAACTAGGAACTTTAAAAACAAATTTATCTTCGGGTTTTTTGGTAACGTTAAAACGTCCCAAATCTTCAGTTTTGTATTCATTTACTAAACCTACTTTTCTGTAAGAATTCCCTCCGAGTAAATTTCCAGAGTGGCAAGAAGTACAACCTGCAGCAAGAAAACTCTTAAACCCTTCTTGTTCCGCTTTGCTAATTGCTTTGAAATCTCCCTTTACAAAGTCATCAAATCTGGAAGGTGTCACGAGTGTCCGTTCAAACGCAGCAATTGCCCCCGCAAGATTATCATAAGTAACGGGATCTTTATCATTAGGAAAAGCTTCCGCAAATAACTTTGGGTATTCAGCATCTTCATTGATTCGTTTGAGTACTTCTTTTTCGGATGGCATTGCCATTTCCACTGGATTCAAAATAGGACCTTTGGCTTGTGCTTTTAGGTCGGCAGCTCTTCCATCCCAAAATTGGACAAAGTGAAATCCAGCGTTTAATACTGTAGGTGAATTTCGATCACCATTCTTGCCGAATGCACCAGGCGAAGTGGGAAGGTTATCTACACCTGCGGATTTTCCTTCAATATTGTGACAGGAATTACAGGATTGAGATTCATTCATCGAAAGTTTTTTCTCAAAATATAGTTTTTTGCCGAGTGAAATGAGTTTTTCAGAATCATTTTCAGACCCTGGCATTTTTTCGGGCAAAGCACCAATGATTTGTTTCGCCTTTCCTTGGATTTCTTTTGTTTCTTCTGAAGGGCCACAAAAGACCAAAGAAAAGAGTACAGCTGTCATTAGAAAAGGTGTAAATATTTGTTTAAGCATGTCTTTCCTCTATCGGCTATATACCGAGAAATCAATAATATGGGCAAGTGAGATTTATACTCCATGCATCGAAAAGGAAAGAAGGAACTCACTATTTGCCTGTAAAAACTCAGCATAATGAAGGCATTCTTCCGGTTTTTTATCGATCGGGATGCTAAAGGATTCGGCATTCAAAGGCAAATGCATGGCATAGTCGTGCTGTAACGATGAAAAAACCACCGATTGCCAACTCTAGCTCCTTGGCACGATTTTTGCAGTGAAATGTATACAATCGTTAGGGGGCTAATCATGTTAAACACAAGAAGAACAGAAAGAATACCATCGATCGAATGGGATGACCTAGTCTTAAAAATTTTTTCCATCAATGAAAAACCAGAGTTTTTGGTCACAAAAATAGGTAACATCTCTGAGCTTGGAGTCAGTAGTTGGATCCAACACGAGATTGGAATCAAAGAAAAGGATCAAATCACTGGTGTCATTGAAAGTGATTTAACACGGTCTCGTATTTCGTTCAGAGGAAAAATAGCTTGGATGAAAGAAACTGAAAATGGAATCCAATTTGGGATCAAATTTGCAGAAGAGTTGATTTTACCGAATTTTATCATCGCAAGATCAATGGCGGAATCAGCAGCATAAAAAAACGATTTCTTCGTTCCAATCAGAAGACTTTCCTCTCGATTTAGGAACTATACAATCCGATACTTGTAAGGAAGCTATGTCCCAAGTGAAACATTTGATATCCTGGCAAGATTGGTCCGATGGAGAAATCCAGGAACTCCTCGACTTTGCAGTGTATGTAAAGAAAAATCGGGTGTACTTTTCAGGTCATATGTCTGGTCGTTCTCTCGCAATGTTGTTCCAGAAAACTTCTACGAGAACGAGGGTCTCTTTCGAAGCTGGCATGACTGAACTTGGTGGACATGCAATATTCTTAGATTGGATGGCATCGAATTTTTTACTTTCCGATATTGATTTTGAAGGAAGGTATCTTTCGAGTAATGTTGCTATCATTATGGCACGTTTAAAAAAACACGAAGACTTGTTAGTGTTAAAATCTGGATCCACTGTCCCTGTTATCAATGGCTGTTGTAATTTATTTCATCCCTGTCAATCCTTAGCAGACATTCTCACAATTGTAATGGACTCCCCCAATGACTGGAAAAAGAAAACGTTATGTTACATTGGAGTTCATAATAATGTTGCCAATTCACTTGTTGAAATTACGGCTGCCCTCGGAATCCATTTGATTCTCGTTACACCAATTGCTTCTAAAGAATCGATTGTTACAAATGCAATTGAAAGAGCGCAAAAAAAAGGCACAGTTTCATGGGAAATGGATGTAAAAAAAGCAGTGTCGAACGCTGATTATGTTTACACAGATACTTGGGTGGATATGGAATTTTTTAATGATCCAAAGTTTCAAAAAGAAAAAGAAGAACGGATCCAAATGATGATGCCTTACCAAGTGAATGCGGAACTGATGAAACACACAAAAGCCAAAGTGATGCACGACATGCCCATTCATGCAGGTTATGAAATCACGAGAGATATGGTGGAAAGTGATCGTTCTATTATTTTCACTCAAGCTGAAAATAGGCTCGATGCACAAAAAGCGGTCATCTTAAAACTACTAGAAAATCATAACTAATCCATTGTAAGATTCGCATAAATATCTGCTGTGTAAATCGATCGATACTTCGTAATTACATTCAATATCAATTTTTAGGAAATGTAAGAAAGTGGTTTTACCCATTTTCTTGGGTATCAGATTCAGAATACTTTTCCACTGGTGGTTCTTTTCGGTTCACCATCCAACCACTAAATCCATCCAGAAAGTAAAGAAAATCGATTTTGTCATCATGATCGAAATCAAATTTTTGTAAGGCCTCATCATAACATTGAAACCAAGTTGTCCTTTCTTTTTCTGAGATGGGAAATACAAAATGACGCATCCTCATCCTGGCAGGACCCCATTTTTCGATATAATAACTTGGACCACCTAACACCTGAATCAAAAAATCAGCTTGTTTCTCTTTTGCCAAATCCCAATCTCCCTTAAACATCCAACGGATCTCTGAGGTACGGATCAGATCATAAAAATCGGAAACTAACTGACGGATGTTTGTTTCCCCCCATTTTTCATAAAGATGTTTCACGTTGGGATTGGTCGGCGGTGGTCCGCCTGGTGGAGTGTAAATATCGTTTGGATCCAAATCAATTTCCAGAATTGCGAAAGGGACAGGAAGGGGAAGTCGATTTTCGACCGAAGCCGTAAGGCGGAGCCCGGACTGGCCCGGCCCTTTGGCACAAAGGGTTCGCCCAGAAATTTCTGAATGCTGAGAGAATTACCTTCCATGTAAAATTGCTGGAAAGGTTCTATGGGGCTTAGTGCAGTTCAGATTTTGCCATTAAATCCTGGACGACAGGCAAAATTCACAAAACTTGGTAAAAAAATCCGAAAAAGGTATACTAAATGGCACTGACTCACCCGCAATCAGCTCTCTTTGCAGGAGAAAAACCTTTCCCTATCATCCCTGCTTGTGAACACTTCGCTGGATCTGAAAAACTCATCACAAAAGCACTCGAGTTACAAAACAAACTTGGCGGACTTTTCGACATTACGATGGACTGTGAAGACGGTGCTCAAACAGGGAAAGAAAAAGAACATGCAGAAATGATTGTTCGCATTCAAAACTCTGAACTCAACAAACATAAGATGAGTGGTGTTCGTATTCATGACTATACCAACGAACATTGGAGAGGTGATATTGATATCATCGTTCCAGGTGCTGGAAACGTAATCGCTTATATCACAATTCCAAAACCTACAAAAGCAAGCCAAGTGAAAGAACAAATCACTTATATCCAAGATGCTTGCAAAAAAGCTGGGATCAAAAGAGAAATCCCAATTCACGTTTTGATTGAAACTCACGGTGCATTAAACGATGTATTCGAAATCGCAAGCCTTCCATGGTTACAAGTTTTGGATTTTGGACTTATGGATTTTATCTCTGGTCACCATGGTGCAATTCCTGCTTCCTGCATGAAGTCACCTGGTCAATTTGATCACGAATTATTAAGACGTGCAAAATCAACTATGGTTGCAGCAGCACTTATGAATGGAGTGATCCCTGCACACAACGTAACTTTGGATTTAAAAAACACTTACCAAACATACCAGGATGCAAAACGTGCTCATGATGAATTTGGTTTCTTACGTATGTGGTCAATTTATCCAGCACAAATCCAATCGATTTTAGATGCGATGGCACCTAACTTTGCAGAAACTCAAACTGCTTGTGATATTCTTATCAAAGCACAAGATGCTGATTGGGGACCAATCCAACATGATGGAGACCTTCATGACCGAGCAACTTACCGTTATTTCTGGGAACTAGTCCAAAGAGCAAAACTCACAGGTCAAAAACTTCCAGACGAAGTTGAAAAAAGATTTTTCTCAAAATAGATTTCTAAATCTAATTAGAAATTTTATAAAGGAAGCCCACTTTTACGTGGGCTTTTTTTTATTTCAATTTGAATTTTTCAACTTGTGTGGATAGGTAAGAAGCTTGTGAAGCGATCTCGGCCGAAACAATGGTTAGTTGGTCAGATCCCGAGGCAACATCCTGAGTACCGTTGGATATACTAATGATTGTTTTAGAAATTTCTTCTGTTGCTCGTTTTTGTTCAAACACTGCTTCTTCAATTTGTAAATTTAGGTTAGTAAGTAAATTTGAATTTTGCGCAATGTCTTTTGCATTATTTTCCTGCAAGAGAACTGAATTTAATACGCGTTTTGCGGATGTTTCAAATTCTTTTACCCTATTATTCAATAGATTTAAAACTTGAGCGGCTTCGGTTACTTTTTGATTTCCATTTTCCACAGCTGAATTTGTAGAAATAACTAAATCTCCAATTTCTTTCACTGATGTTCCAGTTTGTAATGCAAGTTTACCAATTTCTTCTGCTACCACAGCAAATCCGCGTCCTGCATCCCCTGCTCTTGCTGCTTCTATGGCTGCATTGAGTGCTAATAAATTCGTTTTCTCTGAGATTTCTGTTATGATATCCAATACTTCACTGATTCGTTCCGCTTTTTCACCAATGTCTTCCATCGCTTTTGTGGAATCGTTCATGGCGGTTTCACCAACCAAAGCGTGTTCTCGTGATTCCGATGCAAACTTAGCCAAGTATTCCATCTCTTTATTGATGTTTTGTACTTCTTCCCGAAGTGTTAGAACGGACTTATCAATTTCTTTCATCTTGAGAACAGCTTCTTCCATTGATTTACCAACATTATCAGCAGAAGCAGACAATTCTTCTACGGCAGCTGAAGATTCTTCTGCCGCACTTGCCTGTGTTTGAGAAATATCGGATAGGTTTTGGGAGGTTGAAGCCATTTGTTTTGATTGGTTACCCAATTTTTCCACTGTTTGTTTGATATCACCAATGATTGATACCAAACTATTTCTCATTTGGTTCATCGAATCTAACAAACTACCAATTTCATCAGTATTGATTTCGTCCGCAGAAGTTGATAAATTACCACTTGCAATTTGAGAGGAAAATTGGATTGCTTTGTTTAAGCGGTTACTAATCAAATTTTTAAAAACAAAATTTAAGAAAAACAATACAACAAAAAGAATGAGTAAAGAGATCGTCACCGAACTGAGGATTACTTTTGTAACTTGTTCGGTGAGTATTGAATCTGGGATACTGACCTGCAATGCCCAAAATTGTGGATCTTTTCCAATATGAAATGGAGTAAAATAATCCGTGTATCCATCATGTTGGATGGTAAACATTTCTCCTAGTTTCAGTTTTTCTAAATATATTTTGAGATGTTCTGGGTTTTGGATTTTTTTACCAAGTTTTTCTTTGTCTTGGCCATACATCACATAAGTTCCGTTATCCGATATAAAGGAGATATAACCTTGACCACGGAATGGCCGGTTGTCCCCAATTTTTTCCTGGAGGGTACCAATCTCTAAATCAATTCCTGCTGCACCTAAAAATTTACCCTTGGGATAAATGGGTACAACTAGTGAAATCATTTGGATTTTTTTCCCACCAGCTAGGTATTCATAAGGACCAAACACTTTGGCTTTATTTGTCTTTTTTACTTGGAGATAAAAATCACCTGCGCCATTTGGATTATCATAATCAACAAGGGGTTCAAAATTGATTTTTCCATCGGGAGTGTGATGTAGATAGGGAATGAACCTTCCTGTTTTATCATGTCCCGGTTTTCCCACAAAAGCAGCATCCCGTCCTTCATAAGCATTTGGTTCATAACAAAGCCAAATTCCAAAAATATTATCATTCCTTTCTAAAATTTCACGAAGGCTACTCACCATCGATTCCCTAGGGGGAGAAGCATAAAACAATGCAAATCGATAACCACGAATGACTCCCATCATCGCATTTAAATGTTCTTGGATTTGAAAGGACCATTTTTCGGATGTGATTTTTGCATTTTCTTGGATTTCTAAGCGAAGGTCAGTGATTGTTCTGTAGATTTGAAACGACGTCAGTATCGTAAAACCCACAAATAAAATTCCAGCAATGAAAAGAGAAACCCTCTGGCGTATACTCATAGGGATCGATCTTATGTGTTTGGAAATTTTTGTAAATTGTTTCGTGTAATTGTTTTGGAAAATTCCCGCCTAAATAAACAGCGTTTTCTGTTTGGGAAGGGAAGATACATAATACACGACCCTCTTTTCAGAGGAATCGTGCTATGCTTTGATAGATTATTTTTTGGTTTTTGTTAGCACTTTGAAATTTTTATATTCTACGTATTCAATATCATCCACTTTTAGTTGGAAAACTCCTTTGGTGGAATGCACGATAAAAATGTCACCTAACTGAGCCACTACTGCACCTGATAAAACTTCTCCATTTGATTTATGAATGGTTTCTAAAACACTGTAATGATTTTGAATGTCTTCTTCGTTTTGAAGTCCCATTTTTTCAGCTTCGGTAGTAATATTAGTTAATGCTTCGTTACGTTTGCTCTCGTGTTCTTTTTCAATGTTCTCAACAATTTCTTGGGTAACAGCTGGGTTTTCTGCTTTGTTCTCCACTTGTTTTTGTACAAGTGAGTTATCAATGGAAACAAGGGTCTCTGCTTCTGCTTTTTCTTTGGGAGTCACTGGACTTTCAACTTTTGAGATCCCTTTATATAAATCGGTAAGACCAGCTAATTCATCCTTTGTGATGGAAGACGCTGCCATTTTTGCATTGATGATATAAACCATTTCATTTAGGGAAGGATTCACTTCCATGGTTTCCCCTGATTCAAGGACAATTTCATTTTCTTCTAAGGTTTTCACCAATTGGTCATAGTTTTCTTTGGAAAGACCATCATTAAGTTCCACAAGTTTTGGACCTGTCTTAAAGGCAACAGCAACTGCTCCTTCGTATACTTTCACCTTTGGAACAGAACCTTTCTCCAATTCAAATGAGAAGACAGTTCCCCTAACACCCGCCACCATTGTTGGAGAGGAGATGGATAGATTTTGATTCGCTTTTAATTTTACTGATTTAACTAAAAGGTTTCCTGCCAAGATGTAGAGGTCAGTATTCGGTTGTTTGTCCCCTGCTAAATCTCGAAATATTACATCCGAATTTTCTTTGATCCGAATGATTTCACCGCGGTAGGTTTGTAAGTCAACTTTCCCAAGTTTGGATAAAATCCGATCGCCAGGTTTTACGACATCTCCTAGGCTTGCAAACGTTTCCTTACCTTCCTTCATCAGGACCACTTGGCCTTGTAAGAAGGTAACAACTGCACCTGCAGTTTCATCTTTTGATTCTTTTTGACCAAAAGAAAATTTTTGGCATTGGGCGAATGTGAGAGTGACAAGGATGATGATAAGCAGTTTTTTCATATGAGTTTCCAAATGTTTCTGTATGAGAATTAACAAATCAAAATAGGCATATTCTCAGAAAAGGTAAAACATTTTAAAAAAAAAAATGGGAGTGAGTTGCATCATTTTCCCATTTTAGGAAGGAAATTATAAACAGATGATGGAAGGAAAACTGAATCCCGCCATCAAACAGAGGTTTTTTGTCGATAGGATCCGAGACAAAACAATCTCGTGAACTTACAAATCCGAAATTCGTTTCCCAACATCCTTTGTAGAGCGAAATAATTTATTTTTAGCTATGATTTGTGAGGAATAGATACTTGTGTGGCCTGAGATGATGAACGCGATTTGTGTTACGACCAAATAAAGGATTCCACATTCATATCCAAATAATTCCATCCCCATAATGGCACAGGCCAAAGGAGTATTGGTTGCTCCCGAAAAAACAGAGATAAAACCAACACTTGCAAATAATGCCAGATGGATTGGATCAAGGGTTGCCAATAAATTCCCGAGTGTAGCTCCTATGAAAAAAAGAGGAGTGACTTCTCCACCTTTGAATCCAAATCCAATGGTAATTGTAGTTAAGAGGAGTTTCCAAACAAATGACTCTTTTGGTAACGGTTCTATGAAAGCGTTTTGTATGGTTTTTACACCAAGACCAAAATAATCCAAACTCAATCCGAACATAAAAAAACAAACCAAAATAATTCCACCGATGATAGGCCGAAAGGGAGGGTATAAAATCCATTTTTTTCCGAATGAGGAAAAGAAATGTAGGAGATGAATGAAACTTTTGGCAACAAAACCAGAAACAATCGCCAATACAAAAATACTTACCAAGGATGTAAAATTCCAATCAAACGAAACTTTCGGAAAGTGGGAATGAGTCACGTTCCAAGACAAACACACTTCATGTGATAACCATGCTGTGATGAGTGATGGCAAAAAAAGTTTCCAACGATAGGAACCAACCAAAATCACTTCAATGGAAAAGATAGCGGCTGCGATAGGAGTACCAAATACAGCAGAAAAACCAGCACTCATTCCTAGAATGATCAAACTCTCTTGTTCTTCCTTTGTCATTGGGATGACCCGAACAATTTGATGGGCAATGGAACCACCCATTTGCACTGCTGTCCCTTCCCTACCTGCTGATCCACCAAATAAGTGAGTGATGAGAGTTCCAACTAACACAAAAGGGGTCATTCTAATGGGAATTACTGAACTTGGCGAATGGATTTCTTCTAATAATAGATTGTTCCCTTTATTTGCTTTTGATCCGAAGTGGTGGTAAAACCATCCAATGAATAAACCTGCTAATGGTAAAAAGTATAAAAGTTGAACGTGATTTTCTCTTACCTTGGAAACAAATTCCAATGCATGTAAAAAGAAAGCAGAGATACTTCCCACAATACCAGCGATTGTCATGATGATCAGTGACCATCGAATAAAAAAAGAAATAGATTCATTGGTTCGTCCGAAACGAATGTTGTCCATCACCAATGTTCAACCACCTGTACTTGTAGAGAGAATTCTGGTACTAGAATTTGTGATCTGGTCATTCTGAAAAAGGGAAAAAATACAGAAGTTATGATTTTTCATCGAATGTAAATATCACGATTGGCAAATAAACCGAAGGAATGATTCAAATGGTCGAGAAAAGTTAGGTTTCCCCACCACTTAAGAAACCAGTTCTTTTTAATTTTGTAGAATGGATGTTTTTTCCTTTGTTTCCAATATCTGCTTTTTTTCTTTCATTAAAGTCTCTGCCTTAGCGAGGTATTCTTCAAATGTTGGATAATCTTTTGCTAAGATTGAACCACAGTAGTGAAAGTATATCGTTTTTGATTTTGTTAGGTGTTGGTATTCTGGCAAACTGGAATATCCCATAAAACCACTGACAACAAACACATCTAAATCAATGTTAAATTTATACGCAATTTTCATCACTCCTGTTTGGAATGGTTGAATTTCTTCCGTAAAAGTTCGTTCCCCTTCCGGATATAAAAAAATGGACCTAGTTTTTAAAACGCGAAGAACATCAGTTTTAAAATTTCGAAAATTTGGTTTTTTTTCTGAGTAAATAACTGCTTCCACTATGGTTTTATGCATCATGAGTGGAATGATTTTATACCTTTGGATGATATCACCACCTAAGTACGAAAGTCGAACATCTTTCGATTTGGTGAGATACGGTAAGGAAACAATCAAAGGTACTTCTAATGCATTCGTATGGTTACAAATGAGAAAACGATTGTTTCCATTTGGATTCCAATCTCCTTGCGAAAAATCAAGTGTTCTACCAGTTAAAATGAAAAAAGAACGGTACCAAAAATATCCTAAAAAATTGTTAATTCGGTTGGACCATCGATCTAGTTTTGTAATCTTAAATAGATAAGAAAATGTCAGACCAATTGGAAATAGGATCACTAAAACAGGAATTGCATAACATAAAACGACAAAAAATTGAAGTTTGCCCATGAATGAATAGAAGTAGAATCCAATAGAAGGTAAACTAATATTCTAAATGATTTTTCAAAAAAGTAAGAATTTAAATCTTAAGCTCTAATACAAACTTTGGAAAATTGATCCGTTCAATTTGAATCTTCCCTTCGATTTGTTCTACAAGCATACCAATCAATTGTAAACCAAAACCAGGAGTGTTCTGAAATGAAATGGAATCAGGGATTCCAATGCCATTGTCAGAGTATTCCAAAACCAATTGATTCTGTGATTTAAAAATTCTGACTCGGATTTCAGGCATTGCAGTTTCGGAAAATGCATGTTTCATAGAATTTGTAATGAGTTCGTTTAAGATGATTCCAACAGAGGAAAGTAATTTTGCATTTAACTCAATTGTATCTTGCAAGATATCAAGTTTCACTTCCACATTTTTAGGAAAAATAGAAACTATCTCTGTACAGATGGAAGGAAAATAATCCTGAATGGAAACACTATTGTCTGTTTCTGAATGATAGAGTTTATCATACAATACAATCATACTTTTGATTCGTCCCGCAGCTTCATATAGAATTGTTTGGACGGAAAGATTATCTTGTGACCTTGCTTGTAAGGTAAGTAAGGTAAACAAAGAACTCATATTATTTTTTACACGGTGGTGTATTTCTTTCAGGATATTTTCTTTTTCATGTAACAATCTTTGGATTCTAGATTCTGAAATATTACGTACACTTACATCTCTCAAAATTACAGTATATAAAGCTTCACCATTTACAGATATTTGGGAAATAGAAGCTTCAATTGGAAATTCTTCACCATTGAATCGAAGCCCACTAATTTGACCCAATGCTCCCATTGCTCTTCTGCTAACACCCGTTTTGCCAAATTGATCAATATGATTATCGTGTTGTTTCCGAAAGGTTTCAGGGATGAGTTGGTCTAATGGTTTTCCAATGATTTCTTTCGATTCATAACCAAACATTTTTTCTGCCGCACCATTGAACAAAACGATTTTTTTCGTAGTATCGATACTAATAATGGCGTCCATTGCTGAATCGATGATCTGTGTTAATTTTGCTTCTGATTCAAGAATTTGATTGAGTGCTTTTAAACGATCAGAAATATCTCTTGCAACAAATATATAACCAGTTGGAAGATCCGATTCATCATTCAAAAGAACTAAATTGATTTCAATATTTCTGATACTTCCATCTTTTGCTTCTTGGACAACTTCCCCTATGAAACTTCCTTCTAAATTTACTTTTTCGATCACTTGTTGGCTGGAGAACATACTATACTTTGTCTTTAAGATTTCTATAATATTCTTCCCAAACACTTCTTCTGCTTTCCATAGGAAAATTTTTTCTGCAGCTTTATTCCAATAATTGATATTTTGAGTAAAATCAGTTCCAATCACCGCATCCAAAACATTATCCAACATATTTGCTTGTTTGGCGATTTGGCTTTGTACATTGTATTCGGCAGTAATATCTCGAAAAACTAAAACAACTCCTTTTGTATCACCATTTAAATCTTTGATAGGCGAACCTGAGTCAGAAATTTGAAACTCAGATCCATTTTTTGAAATCAAAACCGTATGATTTGCCAAGGCGACGACTGAATTAGTTTTTAAAACGATCTCTACTGGATTTTCAACTTTTTTACGAGTTTTGACATTGACGATATTAAAGACTTCATTGATCTCATGTCCGAGTCCATCTTCATGGCTCCAACCTGTCAATTTTTCAGCAACTGGATTGATTCTGATGACTTTGCCATCCCTGTCTGTCGCTATCACTCCGTCACCAATGGAGTGTAATACGGTCTCTAAATGTTCTTTTTTACTTTTAGTAAGTTCATTTGCCTCAAAAAGTTTGAAGGCCATTTTGATTGATGCATCTAATACAGTGAAACCTGAATTTTTTACCACATAACCATAGGAAGTGATACTTTCCGTTTTTTTTACGATTTCCCTTTCTGTATGGGAAGATAAAAAGACTATTGGAATTTCTTTATGATTGAGGATATGTGTGGCAGTTTCTGTTCCATCCAATCCTTTTCCCAAATCAATGTCCATAAGAATCAAATCAAAGGGATTTTCATCCTTGATCACCAATTGAATTGCATTTTCACCACTTGGGACATGTGTCACCTTGTACCCACCTTGCTCCAACTGGTTTTTTTCATAGAGAGCTAATATAGCTTCATCTTCCACAAGTAAGATGGATTTGTCTGCTATGAGTGTCATCATTCATCCTTTTGTATCTCGCAAAAGTCAATTTGAGAAATACAGAACTCCAAATGATATAATCGGGAATTTTTAGTTCAATCAATTATTTAGAAAATTTCTAATCTTCTAATGTTCAGGGTTTTAACCTAATTTTGAGCTCTTATCCTATTTTTTCTGACAATTCGAAGTATTTGAAAACCCGAAAAAACAAAATGAAACAATCCTATTCCAACAATCCAATTGCCAAATTGAGAATAAAGGGTGTTTATTTTCGAGGTTGAAACTGAGGAAACTAAAATTCCATCATTCTCTTCAAAGTAGTCAAGTGTTCCTTTGGCCCTACCATAGGCATCAAATATTCCAGATAATCCGCTCCTCGCAGAACGGACTATAGATGACCCATTTTCAATTCCGCGAATGGTTGCCATTTCTGTATGGAATGGATTGATTCCTTTCCAATCAGATGAAGGAATTAAAGTGATACCTGACCCAGATTCGGAATGAACATCTGATACCTTCAAACTGTCGAAATCATAACAAATCGCAACTGACATTTTTCCGAACTCTGTTTCAATCGATTGGATTTCAGAGTGTATTTTTGAAACAGGTTCAAATGGTACAATAAATTGTTTATGATAGGTTTGCCTCAATTGCCCTTGATTCGAAAGCCATACTAATTTATTATCAAAAAAAAACTCGTTATCCTTGATTTGGATGATATAAGCCGCTACCAATTCGATCTTTTCTTCTTTTGCCATGGAAACAAGTGAGTTCAAAAGATCTGATTCCTTTTCTTTTGAAACAAGAACTGCACCTTCATTCCAAACAACTATCTTTGCTCCTTCCTTGGCAGCAATTTTAGTTTTCTCGATTGTTAACTCAGTGTTTTTATTATTTTCGACTGGATTTTTCCATAAAGATTGGATATCCATTTTAGTTGTGATAGTGGCTACTTTTATCTGTTTCCCAGTAATTGGTAAACTCAATCTGAATGTTCCATAAAAATATAAACTCACCACAAAAATTAGAGTGAACGAAATATACAAACGAGTAGATCTTGAAATCTGTTTCTGATCCAAAAGTTCACTTAACATTTGTTCAAAAGTTCCATTAAACAAATAAAGAACAAAACTAACGCCAGTTGCTCCAAATAAAGATGCCGACTGCAATAAAACCAAATTTCCCAATTGGCTATTTGCTAACATTCCCCAAACACCAAGGTCTGAATGATAAGCACCAATCCATTCTAAAATTGTACAGGTAAATGAAAAAAACAAAATATGCGAAACGATCATTCCATATTGTTTACGAATTAAGTTCCAAATCCATAGTAATAGTGAAAATACAATTCCAGCTTGGATACCAGATATAATGGCGATCCAAACATGAAAAGGTTCACTTACAATGCGCATTGTAGAAAAAATTTGTATTAAAATCAAACTAAGGAAAAGTAACTTAAAAGAAAAACCTAAACGAACGTATCTTAATAGAGGAACAAAGGCAAACCAGGCAAAAATGGAAATATTCCAATTCATGCCTGTGAATCCCAAAAAGATTCCACTTACTAAAAGTAAAAACCATTGATTCGATAATAAATTCATTTCCTACTCACCTTTTTATTTATTTTTTGAATCCTTCCTCCTGCACCTAACCAAATAAAATCGAAAGATTCTAGCCAAAGTGATTCTAAATTTTCACTCAATTGAAATGCTAAAACAGGAATTCCAAAAATCCAGAGATTAGTTTAGTGCGAGTTCTTGTAAACTTTCGTTCCTTTAGTGGAAACTGTTGCAAAGGATCTAATAATTTGTCTCCTACCGAAATCATATTTTTATAAGGTTAGCATTATTTTTATTCAATTGGAATTCGTGAAACTACGAACTTTTTTGAAATTTATTTTTGATAAGTAGAGTTTGGATTGAGGAAATTCAGGTTTTGTGATAGAGAGGACGTATTGGGTGGCGGGTCTAGAACCCCACCCAATTCAGGGCGGGGAACCTATATTCACGCGCGCTCATTTTTTCGCGTGCGGATGCGCATTTCGATACACTTCTTTCAATCGGTCTCTCGAAACACTTAGATACACCTGTGTCGATGACAAAGAAGAATGACCAAGTAACTCTTGTACGGCGCGAATATCAGCACCTGCATTCAATAAATCAGTAGCAAAGGTATGTCTAAACTTGTGAGGAGTAATTGCTTTTTCCATACCCATCACAGACCTACGTTCCGCTAGAATATAACGAATCCCACGAGTTGTTAATTTTCCACCACGTTGGTTTAAAAAGATTTCATCGGGACCACCATTTCCCCTTTCTTCCAAATACTCTTTCAGCGCTTCTTTTGCTTCAGGTCCAATAAAAACAAAGCGTTCCTTTCTACGTTTTCCCATCACTTTAAGTGATGTTAACTCTTCATTCAAATCGCTTAACTTTGCATTGACTAATTCGAACACACGAAGGCCCGTGCTATACAAAACTTCCACAATGGCTTTGTCCCTTTTTCCAAGGACTTCCTTTTTTTCAGGATCTTCATAATCCAGTATGTCTTCTGTTTCAATCGGTGTAAAATTTTTCGGTAATTTCTTTTTGGTTTTGGGAAAACTCACTTGTAAGATGGGATTGGCTCCAATTTTTTCTTCCCTGAATAAAAATTTATAAAACGTACGTAACGATGAAAGTTTGCGACTTTGTGTTCGTTTGTCTTGTTTCTTAGTGGATTTTAAATCAGAAAAGTAAGCCCTCACGTCCAAAACATCAACACTCAATATATCAATTTCTTCTTTGAGACAAAACTCAAAGAAAAATTTCAAATCTCGTAAATAAGCAAATAAGGTATGCTCTGAATAATTTTTTTCAATTTTTAAGTAAGTGCGGTAACTGCGAAATAAATCCGCCATTACTTGGGGAAAATGCTCGGGAATTTGGACTTCGAGGGCTGGCAGGGTCATACAAGAAACCTATCGGCTAAGTTTTCTTTCTCCTTCTCTAAAAAAATACTATACAAGTACTTACATTTTGTTTAGTGTTGAAAACGGAAAAAAAAAGACATAATCCAGAAAAATTCCCCACTCTTCCTAATTTGTCCCAGGCCTAATGCATAATGGAGTCACTTCGGAAGAGAAAAAGAGTGGAATTCGGAAGGGATGGGTTCATCCTTGAGAGAGTCAGACGGATTTTTTAAAACCAACTGGCCAAGTCCCCTACCTAGTCTTTCGGAACACCGACTTAGGAGAAAGATTGATTCATGAAAAAAGAGAAAGCTGACAAAGCACAAGACAAAGAGACCGACCAAAGAAAACAGGCCATTGATGCGGCCCTAGGCCAAATTGAGAAACAATTTGGAAAAGGATCCATTATGCGTCTCGGTGCCGACACACGTATGGCTGAGATGAATGTAGTTTCCACTGGATCTTTGGACCTCGACATTGCTTTGGGGATCGGCGGTTTTCCATCTGGTCGAATCATTGAAATCTATGGTCCAGAATCTTCGGGAAAAACGACTCTTACCTTATCTGCCATTGCGGAAACGCAAAAAAAAGGAGGCATTGCTGCCTTCATCGATGCAGAACACGCACTTGATCCATCTTATGCAAAAAAACTAGGTGTCAACGTAGACGACCTTCTCGTCGCCCAACCAGACAATGGGGAAGAAGCACTTGAAATCTGCGAGTCCCTCGTTCGTTCCAATGCAATTGATCTCATCGTCATCGACTCTGTTGCGGCGCTCGTACCAAAGGCGGAGATTGAAGGGGATATGGGTGATTCTCATATGGGTCTGCAAGCTCGACTCATGTCACAAGCGCTCCGTAAATTAACAGGAACCATTTCCAAATCTAGTACAACTGTTATCTTTATTAACCAAATCCGTATGAAAATTGGGGTGATGTTCGGAAGTCCTGAGACCACTACTGGTGGTAATGCATTAAAATTCTATGCATCGATCCGACTCGACATTCGTCGCATTGAAACACTCAAAGAAAAAGAAGAACCAGTTGGTAACCGTGTAAGAGTGAAGGTGGTCAAAAATAAATGTGCACCTCCATTCCGTCAGGCGGAATTTGACATCATGTATGCTAATGGTATCAATCGTGAAAGTTCACTCATTGACTTGGCAGTTCGCCATGACCTAGTCGCAAAAGCCGGATCTTGGTATTCTTATAATAGTGAAAAAATTGGCCAAGGTAAGGAACAAGTAAGGAACTTCTTCTTAGAAAATCCAGACATTGCTTTTAAAATTGAAAACCAAGTGAGAGATCTCAATGGATTGCCATTACTCGACCAAGCGAAGATCCAAACACGCGAAGTGAAATCGATTGAGAGAGATCCAAAGGAAACGAAAGAAACAAAATCAAAACAACCCGTAAGTTTCTCTACCGAAGGGGACGGAGACATCGCCGTAGGCGAATGAAAATAAACAGGCTTTCTTTTTAGGAACCATTGACCGGTTCGGGGTTTCCCGGGCCGGTTTTTTTTTACCTATTTTCTCACATTCTTCCTTACGAAAAAAGATATATGAAATTGATAGGAATCAAAATCTATCCACAGTATCTATCCTTCAGAATTCGAGTTTCTAATTTATGAATCCAAAATTATTCTTATGCATTTTATTATTCTCTTTGCAGTGCCAAGTTGTTAATAACAAACCAAGTGTAACTCAAATGGAATCAAATGAGTTTTCCGAATGGGCGGGATTATCAACTGATGATCCGGTCCATAAAAAAGAAATGGATACTAGTTGGAACAAATTGATCACTACTAAAGATTTGATCGCTGAGTATTTAAAACAAAAAGACTACCATCCATATGTTAAAACTGTTGTTTATCCATTTAGTGGAATTGATGTATTAAATTTATTTTCCTTTTTTCCTCAATGCCAAAACTACATACTCTTCGGATTAGAAGATCCAGGATACCCAACAAAATACAGTGAGTTGTCGGAAAAAGAGAAATCAATTGTCAAGTCTGGGATACGAAATCTATCCGATCATTTAGCTGGCAGAAATTATTTTACATATCGTAAAATGAAAGAGGAAACGAAGAAAAAAGAATTAAATGGTGCTTATCCCGTTTTTGTAGCATTTTTAAAACGAATGGGTAAAGAAATTCTGGATTCAAAAGAAGAAACAATTTCTGGAAACGGAATCACATACAAAGGATTCAGCTTACTTTTATATGACACCAAACTAAACAAAAAGGAATCACTTACATATTTTAAAATATTCTTAATTGGCAATGAAGGCATTCCTGGCGATGGATTGTATGAATATTTTTCCAATCTAGGTGAGATCGGTGTTTTCACAAAATCAGCAGAGTACCTCTTTCATGGTGAAAAACGGAAATCTTTCCGTGATTTACTTCTTAAAAATGCGACATTTGTTGTACAAGACGAATCTGGATTTCCAATCCGATTGTTTCCAGAAGAATCTTGGAAACGAAGTATGTTTGGAAGATACGAAAAATCTTGGAATTTATCGGGAGCAGTGACTCCAGAAAATCAACCAGAATTAATCAAACTAAGCAAAGAGACCAACGACCAAATATTACCATTCCCCTTTGGATACGGTTTTTTAGGAACTAAAGACAACAGGCAATCTGCTGTCCTAGTGTTTGAAAAAAAATAGAACTTCAAAAAGGGATTCTAAACAACCGTCGTTGGATCCCAACAAGTTCTAAAGTTTTCATTCCAACGATTGATCTCTTTCATATCCTCTGGAGTTAGAGTAAAATCATACACATCTGCATTCTCTTTGATACGAATTGGATTTTTTGATTTTGGAATCACTACATTTCCAGATTGTAAAGACCACCTAATTAGAATTTGCGCATTAGTTTTATTATACTTTTTCGCTAATCTTGTGACCCGTTCATCTTCTAATTTTTGTCCATGTGCCAAAGGACTATATGCTTCTAATAGGATCTTATTTTTTTCACAGTATTCTTTTAAAGGTAAGTCTTGTAAAAATGGATGGTATTCTACTTGGTTCATAGCGGGAACAATTTGGGAATCTTGTAATAATTCTTCCAAGTGTGGTATCATAAAATTACTAACTCCGATGGACTTTGCCTTCCCTTCTTTTTTGATTTTCTCCAAGGCTTTCCAAGAATCTTTTCGTTTCCCAGAAACAGGAAAATGGATTAAATACATATCTACGTAATCGGTTCCAAGTTTATTTAATGATACATCTATGGCTTTAAGAGCTTCATCAAATCCTTGGTCTGCATTCCATAATTTTGTGACTAAAAATATCTCACTTCGAGGGATACCACTATCTAAAATAGCTTTCCCTACATCTGCCTCATTTCCATAGATAGCAGCAGTATCAATGTGACGATAACCTGATTCCAGGGCGGCTTTCACTGCTTCATAACATTCTTTGGGGCGAGACTTCCAAACTCCTAAGCCAAGTAACGGTACGGAAATCGATTGGTTTGTGACAATTGTTGAAGTAATTTTAAGTTCAGACATGTGTATGACTTAGACGAAAAGACCCTACCATAGGTTTTCCATGGTAGGGTTCAAATTTTAGATTCGGATTTATTTTTTGAGTCCAGCTAACTCTGGGATCGGAGCAAATTGTAAATCATCACCATTCCAATCTGCTCGGTATTTTCCTTCCGCTAAAGTTCCAGACAAAATCGCCTTCGCCAAAGGTCGATTCACAATTCGATTGAAGACACTACCCAGTGGTCGTGCTCCAAATTTTGGATCAAACCCCTGCTCCCTCAAAATATGTTCTGTACTTTCCGAAAGTTCGACAGAGATTCCCTTCACTTTCAATCGTTCGTTTAACAAACGTAGTTGTTTTTCGATCAATTTTTCCATGATGGAAGAATCCAACGAATGATAGGTTAAAATTGCATCCAACCTTCCTAACACTTCTGGTTTGAAGTCCGCTTCAATATTTTTTGAATTGGTAGTCAGAATCACAATCGTGTTTTTAAAATTGATGGTTCTACCTTTGTTGTCGGTGAGCCTACCTTCATCTAAAATTTGAAGTAAAATGTCGGAAAAGTCGGGATGTGCTTTTTCTACTTCATCGAATAACACAACTGAGTAAGGTTTTCTGCGAATAGCTTCTGTTAATATTCCACCTTCATCATAACCAACGTACCCAGCAGGAGCACCAATCAGTTTCGCAACGGAGTGTTTTTCTGAGTATTCACTCAAATCTAAACGAACCAAATTGGTTTCTTGGTCAAATAGAAACTTCGCAATTGCCTTTGCTGTTTCAGTTTTACCAACACCAGTTGGACCCTTTAACAAAAAAGATCCAAGAGGCCTTGTTTCTGAAGAGATACCTGCATAAGAAGTTAACAAAGTATCGGCAATTTCTCGAATTGATTCTTTTTGACCATACACAACTGAATTTAAATCTTCTTCTAAGTGGAGTAAGTTCTCTTGTTTGGTTTTTAGAATTTTTTCCACTGGAATCCCTGTTTGCCTAGCAATCACAGCAGCGATATGATTTCGCTCTAAGATCCAACTATTTTGAAATCCACTTAGTTCTTTTTCCAATTCAGGTAATACTGCGTATTTCAATCGAGAAGCTTCTGTATAATCTGCTCGTTGTTGCGCAGCATCCAAATCAAATTTCACTCGATCTATTTTGTTTTTAATCGAAGCAATTTGTTTCAATGAATTTACTTCTTTTTCCCAAACTTGTTTTCCTTCTTGGAACTTTTTCTCTAAAACTTCAATTTCCTTGAGAATATCCTCATTTTTCTTTTCTACCTGAGCGAAGATTTTTTTTGATCGGATTTCACTCTCTAGTTCCACGAGTTCTGTTGGCATTGCTTCGGCGGAAAGTTTCAAAGCCGATGCAGCTTCATCCACTAAATCAATCGCTTTGTCTGGTAAAAACTTATCAGTGATGTATTGGTCAGACAAAAGGACTGAAGCATAAATTGCTTCGTCAGAAATTTTTATCCCATGATGAATTTCATGTTTATCACGAATTCCCATTAAAATTTCAATGGCATCCTCTTTACTTGGTTCGTTTACAGGAACTGCACGAAATCTTCTTTCTAATGCCTGGTCACCAAGAATGTACTTTTGGAATTCATCACCTGTCGTTGCGCCAATACAGTGGAGTTCACCTCTTGCCAATGCTGGTTTCAATAAGTTGGCTGCATCCATTGCACCTTCTGTTTTTCCAGCTCCTACCAATTGGTGGATTTCATCTATAAACAAAATTGCCTCACCAGCTTGTCCTTTGATATACCGCAAAAGTGCCGTTAGTTTTTCCTCAAATTCACCTCTGTATTTTGTTCCAGCCATTAATTGACCCATATCAAGAGAATAAATAGTTTTCCCTTTTAATACATCGGGGACTCTTCCCTTTACAATTTGTTCCGCAAGACCTTCAACGATCGCAGTTTTTCCAACTCCAGCACTCCCAACTAACACCGGGTTGTTTTTGGATCTTCTTCCCAAAATTTCCATAACTGATCTGATTTCTTTACTACGGCCAATGACAGGATCTAATTTTCCTTCTTTCGCCAAATCATTGAGATTCACAAGAAAGTTTGGTACTTCTTCATCAGTTTCTTTGATGTTCAAATCTTCATAATTAATCTTTAACTCAGGTAAAATCTGAGGTAAAAATTTTAGAAAATCTGCTTCCTTCAATTCTTCCCTTCCATTCTCTGCGGCTCTAGAAGATGCCATGGTGAACCATTGGGCAAGTTTTGGAGATGTCCGAAGTGATTCGAATGGAATCTCTCCTGATGCCCGTGCTTGTTTCTTTAAAAATTCATCAACTGTAGATTTATATTTCAGTAACGCCTTTCCTGAAACAGAAGTTGGCAAGGTCATAAACCCCCAAACCAAGTGGTAAGGTGTGATTTCTGTATTTTGCCTGCGAATTGCTTCTGTCTGTGCAATGTCCAAGGCTCCTTGGACGTTTGAGTCATATTGTTTCATAGTGTTTCCTCACTTTTAGCACTCTAAGGCTTAGACTGCTAATTTTACGTTCTTACTACAAGTTTTTTTTGAAAAGGGCTTTCTATGATGCATTCTTCGTCCAATTCTAGTGAAGTTCGCAGAAAGATTGGGACCAAAACCTTGGAAACAACTTGGATCACAACGGAAGGAGATGGGATTTTAGTGCCTTTTTTCAAAAAAACATGCTGGTTTGCCCTTCTTTTCCTTTGCGCATTCCCAGTGGGAGCATTACCACTCTCCATCGAGGAAACGAACAATTACAGGGACATTGGAAGGTATTTTGAGTTTACGATCCCAAGTAATCCAGAAGTTACCCTAGATGAAATTTTAAAACTGGAAACGGTTTGGAGACCCAACCCTAAAAATGTAATTTCATTCCCAAGATCCAAAAATCCAGTCTGGATCAAAGTGACATTCATCCATTATGGAAACTTTCCTCACACTTTCTTTTTACATCTTTCCAATCCCGTCGTGGATCTCTTCGAATTGCATACAGAAATTAATGGAAAGTGGAACACACAATGGTCAGGAGAACAAGTATTACAAAAGAATAAGCCAATTTATTCCCATTTATCTGCTTTCCCGATTACACTATCAGCAAATGAAACAAGGACCATTTATTTAAAGATCAGATCGGACAATCCTATCTTTAGTTTTGTTTCCATTTATAATTCGAGAACCTTTATCGCATATTCCAAAAAACAAGATATATTCTTCGCTGCTTATTTTGGAGCAGGTTTTATGATGTTCCTTTTCAGTCTTTTTTTGGCGCATACCCTTCGCTATAAAAAATTTTTTTACTTTTTCTTTTATCTTGCTACAGTATTATTCTTAAACACATACTCAACAGGATTTATCCAATATTTAGAATTCGGAAATTCAAATACTTGGAAAAATTATTTATTCCCCATTACAATTTATTCTTCATCGATCTTCGGATTACTTTTTACATTAGAATTTTTAGAAACGAAACATATATTTACAAACTTATTTAAAGTAACGTCGAGTTACATTATCTTATTACTAATCGTTATCCCAACCCTTTCGGTTTTGGATTTACGATTTTTCATGCAACTAACAGTTGTATTCGTTACCATATCCCTTTTGTTTACTATCACTATTTCACTTATGACTCTATCTAAAAGTAAGAGAAAAATAGAAGTAATTTTATTCCTTCTGGCTTTTGGATCATTACTGATTGGAGCATCCTATTATATTTTCAGTGTTCAAGGATTTTTCAATCCATTTCATTTTGCATCGTATTCATTGCCATTAGGCTCAGCAATGGAAGTATTTTTTCTCTCTCTGGCACTCGTGTTGCGGGTATCTGAATATAGAAAGTCAAATGAGCAAAAACAAGAAATTGATCTACAACTTAAAATTGCTCAGAAATTACAAAATGGATTATTACCTAAAAAAAGAACTCATGCACTAGAATACCCGCTTGGTTTTCGATATTTACCCGCAACAGATATTGGAGGAGACTTTGTTGAAATCATCGTAAAAGAAAATGAACTTGGTTTATTCTTATGTGATGTGTCTGGGCACGGAATTCCAGCAGCGATGATTGCATCTATGACCAAAGTTTCATTAGAAATTTGGAATGATACTCTCGATAAACCAGCATTAGCTGCTGAAAAAATAAGAAAATCTCTCTTAAGTTCATTATCTGGACATTTCCTAAGTGCATTTTTCGTATATATCAATCCAAAAGAAAACACTCTTCGCATTGCAAATGCAGGCCACTTACCCTTAATCCATTTAGACAGAGAAGGAAATATTACTAGCTATACAAGTTATGGTAGAGCTATAAATGAATTTATTAAATCAGATATGATCGAAAAAAGTTTCCCTCTCCCCAAAGAAGGAACCTTCATTTTATTTACAGATGGAGTCATCGAAGCACGTAACATCAATACTGGTGAACTGTTTGGCGAAGAACGTTTCTATAATTTAATCAAGACTCTTGCAAAAAAACATCCACAAAACATTTGTGACACCGTAATCGAAGAAGTTCAAAAATTCCAAAAAACCAAACGATCTGATGATGATATAACCATTTTAGCATTATCTTTGGATACGGATATCGACTTGGAGTGAATGGTACTAATCGCCTATGTTCCAAGCCAATAGTGAAGTTGATTTAAAAGATCATTTGGATGAAACTGTTTGGATACGAAGTCATTCATCCCGACTGCTTTGGTCTGTTCTCTTGTTTCGAGCTCCGCAGATGCGGTTAATGCGATCAATAGTTTAAACCATTGCTTTCCAAGCTGGGAAGTACAAATCAAATTGAGTGCCAATACCTACTTTGGAATCAACTAATATGGTTCCTCCCATTTTGGCTAAAATTCCATAAATGATGGAAAGACCAAGTCCAGTCCCTTTTCCACCTTTTGTGCTGAAAAATGGATCAAATATTTTTTCCAATATTTCCTTAGGAATCCCGTTTCCATTATCAATAAAACTCAATTTCCAATATTCAGTATTTTTCAAAAAACCAACATGAAATAGTTCTGATTTCTCATATGATACTTTTGATAGTGAAATTGTGATTTTAGGATTCTGTGAATCTTGTAATGCAAATAACGAGTTCTCATATAAATTTGATAAAATTTGAAAAATCTGGATTGGGTCTGCTTCAATAAATGCAGCTTCGTTTCCTAAATCTGTAAATAGAGTCACCTTATTAGCAGAAACAAATTTTACTTCATTTAATACCTGCAACAATTGTTCCCGCAAATCTAATTGTTTAGAAGAAACATGTTCAATTTTCGAATAAGTTAATATTTGTTGGATTAAATTTTTTGCTCGTTCTAATGATTTGGAAATACCTTCGATCGCAGGAAGTGACCTTTCGATCATTTCATTTGAAGAATCCTTTGACCACTCCGCATTCAAATAGGAAATATACGCCATCATAGGTGTTAACAGATTATTAAAGTCATGTGCAATCCCACCTGCAAACGTACCCAAAGCTTCCAATTTTTGCGCTTGTGCATAAGCTCTTTCTAATACAATTTTTTCGGTGATATCTTTGGCTTCTAATACTATGTATATTATTTTTCCACTAGCATCATTTAAAGGATAAAAATCACAATCAAAGTATTTTTCTCTTCCGTCTCTCAATCGATAAGATACAAACACTTCAAACGTTTGATTCTTTAATGCCAATTTCATTCCATAAGTTAATTTTTTGATAGAAGCTTCATTTGATTCGGAGAAAATAGAACTAATCAATTCCAATCCTTGAACATCAGATTCATTACGTTCGAAGGATAAAACAGAATTCCGATTCATTCGTATAATGTGACCTTGCAGATCTAACAAAAAAATAGCTTGTGATGAATTATTAAAGATCCCCTTGAATAATTGTTCATTGAATTGGATAGAATTTTCTAAATCAGATACATCAGAAATATCGTGAATAGTCCCAAAAATACGAAAACGATTTTCATCAAATCGTTCTGCTTCCAACCATAAATTTACTTTTTTGCGTCCATGTTTCGTATTTAAGTGTAATAAGAATTCTTTTGAAGTATTTTCTCTTGTTACTTCTTGCCAGATTGATTCAATTTTTTTCCTTTCATCAAAATCTAATAAATTCCATACTTTTTCCATCAAAGGAATTTCATTAAACTCATAACCCAAAATTCGATATAACTCTAATGACCAAAGGGTATTATTTTCAGGAAATATAACTTCAAAATGCCCTAAATGAGAAATCTTTTGTGATCTAGTTAATATCTCTTCTCCATGAACCAACATTTCCCAAGCTTTTTTCTGAGATTGTTTTAACCTAAGAGCTTCTAACTCTCGATTGACGACAAATGGAAGTTTGATAATCGATGATTTAGGAAGGAATTCTGCTGCGCCTAAATTTAAATACTCAGAAGCAGCTTCTTCAGGAACGAATTCCGTAACGAGTATGATAGGCAATTCAGGATTTAATTCTTTAATGCGATGAATTACATACTTACCATCAAAATCTGGTAAATAATAATCTGAAATCACCAGATCCCAGGACTTATCTAAAATGGACTTTTCAAATTCAATTTTCCATTCTACCCTTTCCGATGTGACATTGAATCCAAAATTTTCTAAAACAGATACGATAGCCTTGTAAGAAGCAACTGAATCTTCTACAACTAAGACTTTTATTTTTCTTTGGCTATCCATAATAGAAATTTTTAATTAAACAATCCAAATATGGGCAGTTCCATATCTCCTAAAATCTCAGCTTTATGTTTATAAGCCGTACCACGCCCTTCTGCTAAAGCAAACTTACCTTTCGAAAAATCATTCGGAGATAAATAAGGAGTATTAGTTTCTAATCGGATTAATTTTTTCCCTTTCTCTTTTGCTAAAAGTGTTTTCAAATCCTCTGTTTCTGTTTCAATGATTTGCACAGAAGCATCTAATGCTCGCTTCATCATGTTTTTACTGACTGGCCTATGATTGTTAATTTGATGGATGACAATTCGATCGATACTTGGATCTAAAATTAATTCCTTAATAGGTTCTCCATCACCAATACCGCCATCTAAAAACTCTTGGCCTTGGAATTCTTGCACTTCATAAAGGAATGGAAAAGCAATGGATGCCATTACCGCATCTAATACATTCCCTTCAGTGATTAACTCTCTTTTGTTCTTTGATAAATTAGAAACTGCAATCCCCAATTTAATAGGCAATTCAGAAAACTTTTTATTACCCAAGTATGGGTATAAGATTTTACGAGTTGCTTTCCCTGTCAAAACTCCGCTAGATTGATTCCATCCTTTTTTTAAGAGACGACCTAGTAAGGTTAAGGAATTACCTTCCCAAAAATCTTTCTTCTTGAGGCCCAATACAACCGATTCAAAATCCACCATCTCTCTTCCAGTAGCATATAGTGCACCAATCATAGCTCCAGAACTTGATCCAGTGACAATGGCTGGCTTAAATCCAATTTCTTGTAAACCTCTTACAAAACCAGTGTGAGCAAAAAAACCAAAAAAAGCAGACTTTAAACATAACGCCGAATATTTTTTAGGAAAAATTAGTTCAATCATAAGTAGAATTACAAATACCTTCTTAGACGTTTCGAAACCATTTTGAAACGGATACTTTTGTTATATCATAGAACAAAACTCCTATAAAAGCAACCAGTATCGCTGAAGAAAATTGTAGAAAATTGAGTGGAACAAATCGAAACAATGTGTTCATTCCAGGCAAATATATCGACAGAAGTAACACTGTAATGGTTCCTACAAAAACAATATTGATCATCGAATTTCGAATTCTCATACGACTCCACATCGATTCATGTAAAGAACGATTTGCCAATATTAAAAACAGATTTGAAAATACTAAAGTTACAAATGAAGCAGTGCTCACCACTTGGTTGTTCGAATCATGATTTAAAAACATATGAGTAAGCCAATAAGTAGAAACAACTGACGCCAAAGAAAAGGCTCCCTGGATTAATGATGTAATGAACAGTTCTTTATCCAATAGAGGTTCCGAAGATACTCTTGGTTTCCGTCTCATTAAATCAAATTCCGCATCTTCTTTTTCAAAAACGATCGTACATGTTGGATCGATTACCATTTCCATAAATACAATGTGAATCGCAGAAAGTACGACAACTGGCCAATTCAATAAGATTGGCAAAAAAGTGATTCCAACGATCGGAATATGTACGCCAATTAAATACCCAAGTGCTTTTTTTAAATTATCAAAAATTTGCCGACCAATCCGAACAGATTCCAATATAGAAGAGAAGGAATCATCTAACAAAACAATATCTGCAGCTTCCCTTGCGACATCTGTTCCCCGTTCTCCCATGGCAACACCAATGTTTGCAGTTCGTAATGCAGGAGCATCATTAACTCCATCTCCTGTCATTGCTACAATCTCACCTTCAGACTTTAGAAACCTAACCAATTTCCATTTATCCTCTGGACTAACCCTAGAAAATACATTACATTCTTTTAATACTTTCTTAAATTCCTGGTCCTCTAAATTGGTAAACTCTTTACCAGTATACACTAAATTTGAATTCTTTAAGCCAATTTGTTTCGCAATATTCTTTGCTGTTTCTGGATAATCTCCTGTGATCATAATCACACGAATTCCAGACTCATAAGCAGTTTTTACCGCACTTGGTACAATCTCTCTAATTGGATCCAAAAAAGAAAGTAATCCATAAATTTCATACTGAGCGGTGTTTCGCTCTTCAGGAATATTTTTCAAAGGTATTTTAGATTTTGCAACAGCAAGTACTCGATACCCCTCCTTTGCTAAATCGTTTGTTTTGTTTGTCCAATATTTCAAATGATCCGAATCTAATTGGCATAACTCAAACACTGCCTCAGGAGATCCTTTCGCATAACATGAATATTCGTTTTCCTCTTTTAAAACTCGAATCATTGTTAATTGTTCTGGAGTTAACGGAAAATCTTTTATAGATAATAATGAAAAATCACCATTTTGATGAAAAAGGTTCATACAATCAGTAATCGCAATATCCATAGGATCAAAACTCGGATGTTTTGATGCAAAGTAAGCAATTTGTAAAATGGATTTCGAAAGGTCTGAAACTTCATTTATTTTTTCTAAATTTTCTTCACTATCTATTGTAGTAATTTTTCCAACTTTCATTTTGTTCTTTGTAATTGTGCCAGTTTTATCAGAACATAAAACAGTTGCAGCACCCAAAGTTTCAATGATTGATGATCTTCTCACCAATACATTTTTAGTACTCAACCGATAAGCACCCAAAGCAAAGAAGATGGTCATTACTAACGGCAATTCTTCTGGCATTAACCCTATAGCCAGTGTTAACCCAGACAATAATCCTTGTAACCAAAGGGATTTCACAATTCCAAAATAAAGAGCAAGTAAGATGCATAATCCCGCAGCAACGAGAAATAAATTTCGAACTAACCTCGCTACCTCAAGTTCCAACAATGTTTTTCCAACTGTTTCGTCCGCAATCTTTCTTCCTATTTTACCAATTTCAGTATGATTACCAACTGCGATTACCCTACAAACACCTTCCCCACCAACAACAAGTGCACCACAATAAACCAATTGTCCTATTCCCTTATTCACCGGTATCGATTCTCCCGTTAATAATGATTCATCACACGAAAACAATCGGTCTGATAATAATTCAGCATCGGCGGGAATCCTGTCTCCTTCATTCAGAATGAGTAAGTCTCCGTACACAACATCTTTACCCTCAATTCGAATGATTTTTCCATCTCGAATAACGTTTGTTCGTGGGCTTGCTAAAGAACGTAAGGCTGAAATTGCAGTTTCTGTTTTTTTCTCTTGATAGAATGTGATACAAATAATTCCGATCACTGAACCTAACAACAGCAAGGCTTCACCTCGGTCTCCCAAAAGTAAATAAACGATACTAATGGAAATGAGAAGCAGAATCATTGGTTCTGTGACCACTCCAAACAACATATGAAGGAAACCAATTCGTTTGGAGGAACTAATTTCATTTGCCCCATAGACTGAACGGTTCTTTTTTACCATGTCTAGGGAGAGACCCATGTTGATGTATTCGGAGATTTGTTTTGGTATTGATTGCATTTTGGTTCGAATTTTGGTTTGAATTTTTAATATTTCAGATTAACATTCTAGAATGTGCGATACATCTCTTGCGACTGAAAAATTTACAAAAACGCAAAAAAGAATCTTTGCGAAGAACTCAGATAGAGAACCGAATGAAGCCCAATCAATTCTCCATATGCCCCGAATGGAGTACCCAAAAGACTCACTTTTAAAAACCACTTTCATTGAAATTCCACAAACATCCGTTACTTATGAAGTGTTTTTATCCAAACCATTCCATATGTGGGGCGCCGAAATGGGCGTGAATGAATTTGGGGTTTGTATTGGGAACGAAGCTGTATTTACTAATCTCAAAATTCTTAAAAAGAATAATGGCTTAACGGGTATGGATTTAATTCGCGTGGCATTAGAAAGGTCAAAAACAGCAAAAGATGCCTTATTTTTAATTACGGAACTTTTAGAAACTTATGGTCAGGACGCTTGTGGTGGATACGAAAACAAATCTTTTTTCTATCACAATAGTTTCATCATCGCAGACAGAACAGATGGTTATGTATTAGAAACAGCAGATCGATATTGGGTAGCAAAAAAAATTGATTCTTACTATGCAATTTCTAATGGGTTAACAATTGAAACAGATTTCGAATATTGTTCTACGAATTTAATTGAAAAATTAAAATATAAATCCAAAGAAGATTTTTCCTTCAAAGCTTATTTTAGTGATTCTTTTTACACTTATATGAGCCATTGCCATGAAAGAAGGAGTTTACACGAAAAAACTGCGGAACGATTTCAAAACATTCATTCTACTTACGATTCAAAATTGGCAATTGAAACTTTAAAGACACATCTTATTGATTCAAATGATTTTGAACCATGTTTTTCGTCTATGAAGTCACTCTGTTTACATGCAACGGGTCCAACAACACCTAACCAAACAAATGGCAGTTTGGTTGTCGAGTGGGATACTTCCGAAACTAACCAAGATCCGTTACGAATTTTTTACACAGGAACTTCTACCCCATGTTTGAGTTTATTCAAACCATTCTTTTTTGGAACAAAAAACTTCATCAATGCGTCTAGTTTGGATTCAAATGGGAACTATGCGGACACATTATGGTGGTTACATGAATCCATAGCAAGAAAATCTAATTTTGATTACCAAGGCGTAAGATCCATTCTAGTTCCTACACTCGTTGGACTTCAAGATTCCATTTATTCAATGACAAAAGAATCACTTTCCATGCAAAAAAAGGAAGAGATCCAATGGAGGTTTTTGAAGGACCATGTGAACATTCTGAAAAAAATAGATGATGAATTAATTGATGCAAAAATTGGTAAAAGCCGGTGGCAAAACCCAATTTTTCAGCTCTATTGGAATAGCCAAAATAGGAAACTAGGATTTCGCACTTCCAACTAACAGAATTAAGATATCATTCACATTGGTGCCAGTAGGTCCAGTGGATACTAACGCGTCTATGTCTTTAAGGATTGGATAAGAATTGGAATTATGTAATTCTTTTTTTGGATTCCAACCTTTCTTTTCCATCTTATGAATGGAATCGTTTCCAACGATTCCAACTGCAACATCGGTTGGACCATCAGTTCCATCCGTACCACCAGACAAAAATGTCCATTCCCGTTCCGTAGGATGTTCATTGAGTAATAGTGATACTCGAAGTGCTGTTTCTTGGTTTCGTCCACCAATCCCATCACCCAAAACAGGGCAAACCATTTCACCACCTAACACAATCATTTGGCTTTTGGGTGAATCTAAGGCTAAATTAAATTCCTCTTCAAAAAGATACGATGTCTCTTCAGAAGAACCCGACCAAGTATCACTAATCAATTTAGTCTGGTATCCTAATTTTTTCCCTTCTTCTAAAATTCGATGGATAGAACGAGTGAGATTTCCTATGATAAAATAATTTTGACTCGGGTAGGTAGGTCCTGAAGCGATTGAATTTGGATCATCTCCGATTACATCTGAAATGACCAAGGTATACACTTCCAAATCTTGGTTTAATTCCTTTAAAAGTTTTCCACCTTTCACCTTCGAATACTTTTTTCTTTCAGAATTAATTTCCTGAATGGATTTTCCGCTCTTTAATAATTGATTCTGAATGTTTATAAGCTCTTGTAAAGACAGTCCATCAATCGGAACTTCAAATAAACTTGATCCTCCACCAGAAAGTAAAACCACGAGTCGATCCTTCTTACCCAATTGTTTTAATTGGTCTAAAACTTCGAGAGCATACCGAATTGAATTCTCGTCGGGCAAAGGATGAGAAGCCTCTCGATAAGTCCAAATTTTGTCCTTGTCCTTATCCTTCTCAGAGAGTTCCAACGGTAAATGATTGTATTTCGTTAACACATAACCTTTATTAACTGAAAATAAATCAGAGAAAGATTCAGCCATTGAATATGCTGCCTTACCTAAAGAGAACACAAATTGATTTTTTGAGTGGTCAGATAGTTTTTCCACCACGTCCATGTTCTCTTTACTAAATTCTTGAAACAATTCCTTCGGACTTGCTGCTTTTATCCCCTCTAGGAATAAATAAAGAATGTCATCTCGAATCGATTTCAAGATTCTTATTTCCTAGTTTTAGCATCCAGGAGATCAAAGTCGATTTGATTTCCATTTAGTTTTCCAAAACTCAAAACATCAGTTGGACACAAAGAAACACAAGCGGAACATCTCACACATTGTACACTGTCCATTGGAATCCCACGACTCGCATAACCCATCACATCGATGCCTTGGTGGCAATTTTTTGTACAAATATTACATGAAATGCATTTCTTTTTCTCAGAAAAAATACGAAACTTACTAAATCTCGCATAAATATGCATAAGTGATGCAAGCGGACAAAACATCCTACACCAAACTCGGCCAGAGTATAAAAAATAACAACCAACCCCAACAACACCTGCGAGACCAATATCGACAAAAATGTCGTAATACAATTTGATAGAATCGGCAATCATTTCTCCTAATGTTAAAAATGGGAACAAGGTCTTCCCATATACACTCAAAAGTTTTAGAAATGTAAGTAAAAATGCGAGAAAGAGAATGTATTGTCCAGTATGTTCCCATCCATAAGCTGTTTTAGAATGTGGCATTTTTTGTCGGTATTCATCCCCTAGTGTTTCGGCAAGTCCACCACAAGAACAAATCCAACCACAATAGACACCTTTCCCGTAGTGATATACTAATAGCGGAATGAATACAAAACTAAAGGATAATCCATAAACTAACCAAAAGTTAGTGATGCCACCGTCATATAAGACACCCATACTGAGAGGCCATGCTAAAATAAATCCATACGCTTTCCAATATGCATCGGAAGGAAAAATTTCTGTTCTAATAAATCCTTCTGGAGTACCTAAATAGCCAAGATCACCTAACTTTGGCAAAATCAATTCAGGCAATAAAAACAAAAAGAAGATTTGGATTCCAATTAAAGATAATGTCTGGTAAAAGATGTATTGTGTTTTTCGAACCATCATCCTTCTAATTCCAAAGATCAAAATTGTAAGTGAATACAATAATGTATAATGGAATGAAGGATATTTGCCAAACAATTGAAACTGTTGGTAAGTTGCCAAAAAATATACTGACAAAAAATACAAAAATACAAAAAGGAAATAGGTAACTTTAAAAATTTTCCAACCATCAAACTTTAGTTTGTTTTTTGTCAGTGAAATAGTAGCATATAAAATCAAACTCAACGTAGAATAAAGCGCAGATATTGATGCCACTACGGAAAACCAAAACGGACCATAAAAAGAGGCTTTTCCAAAATAAGCAGTAAATGCAAATCCCATTAGGCTCGAAAATCCCAACCAATCCAAAAAATTCTTTTGGTTTTGTAACTTAACACCAATTTTTTGAAAAAAATGAAGCGGAGGCAAATTACCAATCAAAATGTATACTAGATCTGATTTAATTTTGAGAGCAGAATCTTTTTTTTGAACAAAAACATTCGTTTGGTTAATTTCTGTAAGTCTAGCGTCATATAGGATTTTAATTTTCCCTTGTGACGAAAGAGTTAAGACCTTTTTTACATTTTCAGATTTTGCTTTATTGAATTCATTTCCTCTATGTATGAGTGTAATCTCTTTTGCATACTCAGAACACATGATGGCCGATTCTAGTGCAGTATCTCCTCCGCCTACGATGACAATGGATTGGTCCTTGGTGTCTTTTGGATCAATGAATCGGTATAAAACATTTGATCCCATTTCTCCTTTGATCCCTAATTTTTTTGGATCTCCAGATTTACCCATTGCGATCACTACAGAGTTCGTTTGGTATTGAGAGCCAGATTCTGTTTCCAAAGTATATCCAATTTGGTCTTTTTGGATGTGAATGACTCTTTGGTTTGTTTGAATTTGGATTGGATTTTGTTTTAAATACTGGTTTAAATCTTTTAAAAGACCTTCTTTTGTTGTATCAACAATTTTGATTGCAGAACTTCCAAGATAACCACTTGGTTCCGCAAAGATTGGTTTTCCATTGGGATAACTCTGGATGGTTTGGAAGGGTAAATTTGATTCTAAAACGATATACTTTTTACCCAATCGTTTTGCTTCTATGGCACAAGACACACCAGAGGGACCCGAACCAATGATCACCACATCGTAACGATCATTTTTAAAATTAGGAATATAATTCCAAACCTTCACCCCACTTTCTGTAGCCATTTTCAAAAGTGGAACACCTGTTAAATCTCCAATCACAAAAACATTCGGTAAATTTGTTTCGTAGGAGTCAGATAATTCTGGGTAAATTTCCACTTCACCAGTGGGTGATGATTTTTTTAACCAATTAAAATAAACTTGAGGCCACATATCATTGTATTGGACATGTGGTTTGAAAAAAAAGAAACTAATTTACGGTGAGTTAGGAATTCTAATCGTGATTTTTGTCCCATGATTTGTTGAACTTGTCACATTCATCGTACATCCTTGGTTCCGTAACATTTCAGTACAAACTAAAAGGCCAAGCCCAGTTCCTTTTTCACCTTGGGTTCCAAATGCTGTTGGAAATGGTTTCCCTTCTCCAATTTGCCGGATTTGTTCCTTAGACATTCCAATTCCCATGTCGACAATACTCAAGTCTAGATATTTTGGTCCAGTTACACTGGTGATGGTAACAGTACCTTTGGGATGAGAAAATTTAATCGCATTGGAAAATAAATTTCGTAAGACTGTGCTAATCATTCTCTCATCACAATAGACCATTAATGGATCTGAAAGTTGGATCTGCCATTGGATTCCCTTATCTGTAGCTTGTAATTCCAAAATATCTTTTGCATTTTGGGTCACAGTATATAAGTTGATGAATTCCAAATGAGTGGGAATTTTTTTGGATTCATTCCTTACCCAATCAAGTAAATTTTCCAAGACTAAGTAAGATTGATTTGTACTTTTTTTTAATTCTCTAAGTGCCACTAGTAATTCTTCACGATCTGGTAATGTTTCGTTTAAAAATCCTAAATAGGAATTCATCGTTCCGATCGGACCTTTTAAGTCATGTGCTAAAATCGAAAAAATTCGATCTTTATGTTGGTTCGTTCGTATCATCTCTTGTTGGATACGATTCGTGTTTCTTAAAAAATAAAACATGATAAGGGCAACAAAGAATAAACAAGATACAACCGAATTGACTCGGAACAATTCCTGGATTTTAGGATCATAGAGTAATGTGCCTTCTTGGAATTTTCCTGGTGTTCCAAAAAATTCAAACCAAATATAAAACAGATTATTAGTCAGAAATACAAGAAGGATCCAAAACTTATCTTCATAAGAGAATAATACAAACGGTGCTAAAGCAAATACCAAAAAATAATAATAAAAACCACCCGAATTTCCAAAACTAATAAAAGAAACAAATACCAATGGAATTGAAATTGTAAAAATTAATAAAATCCTAGCAAGTGAATACTGTTCCTTAAAATTCAAATATAGAATATAAGAAAATATAGTAATCACCGAAAGATGAATGCAGTTCATGATCCAAACATTCGGTGCACCAGCGATGACGAACAATATTGAGTATTGGATATTGGATAAAATTCCCAAAATGGCAATTAAATTTGCCAACTGCACCCTAACCGAAGTTTGAAGGTCCAATTGGTGATTCACTCCTAAGTTGAGCAAATAACGTAACCCAATTTTTTGGAAAACCAATTTCATAGGAAATCGATCGTAAAGTAAGTTACATCATCTGACAATCGAAAAGTAAATTTTTTGATTTCTGATTTGATTTTTTCGTTTAGTTCCTTAGGACTTAATACAATTCCTTCTAAAAGTTGCGATCGTAATCGGGCTTCTCCGAACATTTCCTTTGTTCGGTTATGACTTTCTGTAATTCCATCCGTATAAAAAAAGTATCGATCTCCAGGTAACAATGGCTGTGTAAATGTTTCTAAAAACACATCCTTTTTCCAACCCATGATTGGCCCACGACCACCTAATGCCTCTAACGTGTTTTCCTTTCGATTTAGGTGGAATGGACTTGGATGCCCCATAACAGAATACTGAAACACTTGATTTTTCAGATCAAAATGACTTGCCACTGCTGTGATGTAGTTTTTCTCAACAACTGGTAACATCTTTAAATTTAATTCATTTAAAAATTGAGATGGATCTTTGATTTTTGGGGCAATTTCCAGAAAATTAACTTTGAGCATACCTGCGATAAGGGCAGCAGCTATTCCATGCCCTAAAACATCGCATAACAAAAAAGTAAGCGAACCGTCTTCATGAATGTAGTAATCAAAATAATCCCCACCGATCTTTTCCATAGGCATAAACATAGAGGCGACATTCAATGTTTGGTATTGAAATTCCATGGGTGGAATTAACTTGGATTGCAGACTTGCTGCCATCACAAGATCATCATGCAAAAGTTTATATTGTTTTTGTAATTCTTGTGTTCTGAGAGTAACAATCATCTCCAAGGATTCATTTAAATTACGTAACTCTCTTTTAGTTCTCGAACTTTGTAAGGCAATGGCAAGAACTCCAGAAAATAAAAAGGTTAATATACCATATTGGGTTAAGTATGCATTTTTTCCTGTAATGAAGTCTGTTAATACATCTGCAATTCCAAAAAAAGTAGCTAGTAGAGCACCTAAAGACACAACTATCGCTTCTGGTGTTTTATTATAATTTCGGGCTAAGAGTTGGACTAAAATTGGTACTTTAATTCCAAGTAAAATATACCAAACATACACAAAATAGAATCTAACGTCTGGATTGAGTTCAAATAGTTGAATCAATGCTAAAATTGAATCGAAAAAAAATGTAAGGAATGCAATCTTTGTTATCCTTCGTTCAAATAAGGTATGAACGAATAACATGATAAACACGGGAAAGATAAATTGGCAAAAGAAAAGTAACCTAACCAATACTTCAGGATTGATCCCTAAAAAGTGAATTTTGTTTAAAGCAGGCAAACGCCAACAGACAAAAAAAATTGCAGTTCCCGCAAGATACAATCCTGATTTAGATGACCGATTTAAAGCATACCCAATGGCTTGTTGTAAAAAAATTCCGAAAAACAAGGCAGCCATCACAATCTGATTTACATCCTCATAAATCATTTTGTCTTTGATCTCATTTTGAGTTCCAAACATTGGAGTTGACCTGAACAATCCACAACGGAATTGGGTTTCCCTACATTCAATTTTTACTTCAAGATGATTATCACCTAACAATACAATTGAATTTGGAATTTCATAATAACGAACCTTATGCCAATACGCATAATAATTTGGTGACAAACCGCCGGTCTTACCAATAAGTTCTCCATTCCAAAAAGTTTGGTCTGCGGAATGGACACGATCTAAATACACTGATAATGAGGATTCTGGTAATTTTGTGATGGGAATTGTTAGGTGGTATTTTCCTTTCAGAGGAACTTTATAACCTTGTTCCACAAGTGGAATTCCTACCTGAATTTGTTTGGGATTGGTTTCACCATCTAATTGGAATGTCCAACCTGATTCTAATGGAATCATTTCCGCCGAAAGGGAAACACTAAACAAGGATACAAACAAAAGGTACTTCATCATGGTACTGGGTTGGAACACCGAGAGGATTGAAATGTGATTCTCGGGAAGTGCAAGGATTTTTTTACACTTGGCAGATTCACAAATTGAATCCCCACTCACTTAAAAATCATAAAGACTCAATTATCCCTTAAATAACTGTATAACAAATGTTAGATGTCACTGGTTTTCAAATTTCTGAGAGTAAGGATTTCCGATACCTTACGAAAAAAACAATGAGTCTCGGGAAGGTACAGTCGCTTTGTAGTAAATTCCACAAGTTGGGGACAAATTCTTAAGAAAAACTGTCGACTTTCGTATTTAGACTTAGTCTAATTATTGACAAAATCAGGTAGGGAAAGAGATTGCAATGGTAATGGATTTAAGTTACCAAAAAACAAAGGAACTTTTGGAATCACACGGAATACGTCCCACTTCCCAACGTTTGGAAATGGCCCACCTACTCCTTGAGAAGCACCAACATTTGTTTGCCGAAGAAGTTTTCCATTTGGTGAATACTCACTTTCCCCATGCGTCACGGGCGACCATTTTTAATAACCTTAAGTTATTCGCTGAAAAAGGTTTGCTTGGTACGTTAGAACTGAAGTCGGGAGTCACTCATTTTGATTCGAATACTGGTGTCCACCACCATGCTCTGGACGAATCTTCCGGAGAGATTGTAGACATTGAACTCAATGATTCCTTGGAAGAAAAGGTTCTCAAAGAATTAAAGGAAAGTTACTTTCAGAAAACTGGAAAAGAACTTCAGAATGCAAAACTTGTCATCACCTTAAGAGGGAAATAAATTTCCCCCTGCTTGGGTTCCTAATTTTATTTTTTAATTTTGTCTCTGTATTTGATCGCAATTGCAGATGCATTCCAAATCACTCGATTCCAAACAACAAGCAAAATACTTTTTTGTCTAATTTCAAATCGATAGTTGATGATATCATCTCCACCTTTTTCTCTCGCTTGTTTTAATAAATCACTGTAACCAGTTTCACCTGTTAAAACCACTAAAAACCAAGTTACAAATTCACCTTGGGTTTCCACTGGACCAATGATTTGGTAATCATCAGAATTCATAACATACTGAGTCATGTTCGCTGCAAGTCCCGGAGTACGTAACTCTGAGTAAACACAATTCCCAATTACGGAACCAACTAACAACAATGGTAAAATACGAATCAGAATCTTTTTCATACTAGATCCCCTTTTAATGGATTTCTTTTTTACTGAATTTCAAAAAAGAGTCAATAAAAAAGAGAAGATTTTTCTTTATGAAGAAATAGAATCGTTTTAAATATGAACGATGGATATCCTTCAATTGCAATTTGTGGAATTGGCTCAGTTACAGTAACCATAATACATGCCTTTCACCAAAACAAAGTTCCTTATACAATCCTTTGCAAAGACCAAAAGAGACTTTTTTCCTTACAAGAAAAACCTGTCCAATTTAAGGGACCAAATGGTGATACAACCGAAATAAACTTAAAAGACCATTTAACATTGGTTCAAGACAACACTGAAACATTTGACTACATCATATTAGGTTGCAAAAATCAATTATTAAACGAATACCTTACACTTACAAAAAACCATTTAAAACCAAATGGGAAATGGATCTTAATTCAAAACGGCTTACCCGAAGAACATTTTCAGGATCTTAAAAACAAAATCATTTCAGGAGTTGTTGGATGGAACACACAAGTGTTAGAAAGTGGAATCTACTTTCAATCCAATCCGGGTAGTTTAGTACTTGGTGGTTCGGACGAAACCAAACCAAATTCGATTTGGAAAAAGTCTCTAGAACCTTGGATCGACGTTGTGCTCACTGAGCACATTACCGGGTTTAGGTGGCATAAACTCGCTATCAATTCCATCATCAATGGACTCGCTGCTTCCAAACAATTGAGTTTGGGACAGTTATTTCTAATCAAAAAAGGGAGGGACCAAGCAATCACAGTTCTAACTGAAATCAAAGAGCTGATGTCCAAGTTGCAGATTAAAGAAGGAGTGGTTCCTGGTTCCTTTCCCATTCAAAAACTTGGTGGTGGAAAAGGATCCTTGCCCCTTTGGATTCGGCATTTGGTTCTTATCCTTTTAGGTTTAAAGTATTTCAAAATCAGAACATCAATGGTCCAGGACTTAGATCATAAACGAAAAACAGAAATTGAATTTATCAATGGCGAAGTCGTAAATGAGGCAATCAAAATCGGATTACCAGTTCCAACGAATGAAAGGATTGTGAAGGAAGTATTGAAGATAGAAAGTGAATTCCCATCGTAACAGATTTGGGAATTACTTTCCTAATTTCAAAAGTTCGGAGATAGTGTGATTGGCTTCGACAGGGTGTCTCAGTTTCTGATCCGTTTGGATGATGTATTGATTCCGACGCCCATCTTTACTTTTCTGTAATACAGACGCATCCACTAAGTCTTTCACGATGGTTTGTACAGCTCTTTCCGTAATCCCAACAAGCACTGCTACATCCTTCAGACGCATTTCGGGGTCTTTACTCAAACAAATGAGTACGTGAGCATGATTTGATAAAAACGTCCATTGTCCAATTTTTTTAGGACTTTCTTTTGGTTTCCGTTTTAAGTCTTTTGTCATTCGATCTGAGAACCTTAATTTTTAATTATGTAGATTCAGACAATTTGAAATCACGAACGGCCCATGCCCAATAAATAAACAAAAATTGGAATGGTAACCTAACATATAATGCCCAAATCGGAACTCCAAAGTCCTTTCCGTCTAACGCTTCCAATAACATATTGATATTTGCAGGGTAAATCGCGAGGAGTAGAAGGATGAGTCCATAACATGCCAATTTTCTCATTCGTTCGTATAAAACGAGTAGGCCTAATGTGATTTCAGAAAGTCCACTGGTGACATTGAGTAATTCGTGAAAAGGTAAATAGTCAGGCATCATTTCCAGGTAAAACTCAGGAGAGAAGAAATGGTTTGTGCCTGCGACTATATAAAACAGAGCAAGGGAATACACGAAAAACTTTTTCATCACCGAACTAAATCACAGATTTGAAAAATTGATACAAATTTTAGAAGGATTAAGCAACAATTTGTCCCTCTTTTGATTTGAAGTGGCCCAATTTTTCTTCCAAACGTTTTCTGCTTTTGATGGTAATGCGGTTGGGTTCGATGACTAGGTTTGTATCCGCTTTGAATTCATCGATACTTTCCTGTTTTAATTTGATGATCCCACACATATTACACAACTCTTCCATCTGGATATAAATCGTATGCGGAGTGGATAAACTTACATCTAAATTTCGGCCGAGTCGAATGTCCTGGTCACGGATTGAATTGTACAAATATGCGTATAGTCTGGTGACTGGTGTTTTCAAACGTAATATGACCAGTCTTTGGTGGGAAAACCAAATGCGCCGTGCAATACTTTCAAAAATCTTTTGCAGTAAAGACGGCCCAACTGACTCGAATAAATTCTCTGGAGTCACTCTTAGGATTTTGCTCTTGGTTTCTGTGATCGCTGATGCCATCCTCGGAGCATTGTCAATAAGGGACATTTCACCGAAAATCTCACCAGGCCCTAGGACATCGATGACGTATTCAAATCCACGTACAATTCCAAATAGTTTTACATTCCCTTCTAACACAACGTAGATCTCATTACTCTTTTCACTTTCCACAAAAAGAACTTCGCCTGCTTCCAAAGTAGACTGCATATTGTCCCAAGGAAATGGCTTGTAGGAAGATGCAACTGACCTAAATAAGTCGGATGCTTCTTGTACATTGTCTGTGGAATTGTTTTCTTTGGACCATTTGAGAAAGGCTTGCAGAGAATAAGCAGCAAGATTTGGTTTTTGCCAAGAAAGATAAGTCCGTGCATTTTGTACCAATCGTTCAGGATGGTATTCACGGTCCGCTGGTTTATTTGCTTTTGATAGATGTTTCTGAAGGGTTCTTAATTCTCTAGAATAAAGGCCTAAAATTTTCATCGCAAGTTCTTTGCGTTCTTTTAGGTAAGAACCAAGTAAGCGGATTGGAATTTGCACCAGTTCTACATCTGTGTCAGCAAATAATGTGACAAGGAACCTATGTTCAGTGAGTGCTGAAACCAAACCAAAACTATCCCCCGCTTCATAATAAGCAAGTTCATGGTCAACAACGATGTGTTCGGAATCTACCGAAACTCGGCCCGATTTAACGATGAAAAAATTCCCAGTATTGACGGAATTTTGGACAACAATGGCTGCCCCTTTCGAGTATGTTACAATTTTGATATCTTCTACGGACACTGAATTAAAAAAAATGATTTATAAAGGTACGAGTCAAACATTTAAATCTCAGAAGTCATCTGCTCCCAGATGAAATCGTACACTTTTATAGCAGAAATATTTTTCTTAGGAAGAGGGATTTCTGCTGAAAAAATAGGGTAAAATTCTGGACTCTTTGGAAATCCACCATGGGAACCTCTTACCAAGTCTGCATCTAAAGGGATCACATCCATTAAGTAACGAAAACCAAGTTTTTTCTTGATTAATGTCCAAATTACCTTCCATTTTACAAATTTTTGACTCGGGTTTAAAAAGAGTTCTGCGGGATCATACCCAGGTTTTCGGTGGATGTCCACCAAGCGGGCGTAATCTGGAGCTTCTTTGTCGTTCATCCAATAATAGTAAGTAAACCAATAGCCGTCTTTTGCGACTAAAACAAGATCCCCTGATCTTTCATGATGAATGTGGTATTTTTTTTGTTCGTTTTTATCTAGGACTAACTCAACACCTGGTATTTGTTTGGCGATTTTTTTTGCGAGTTCTACGGATTTTCCATCTTTACAATATATATGTGAGATTTGATGATCGGAAACTGCAAAAGCTCGAGATGCACCTGGGTCTAAATGTTCGTACCAACGTTCCTTTCTTACTTGTATCAAATCATTTTCTCTTAAAATACGATTGATGTGAATGGGCGTGTGAACATCACTAATTCCATATTCAGAAAGTAAAATCACTTTGGCATTTTTCTTTTGATAGGTTTCCACTAACTCTTTAACAATCTGATCCAGTTCTGATAGTTCTTTTTTAAGTTTGGAAACGTTTGAACCAAACTTTTGTAACCCATAATCCAAATGGGGTAAATAAACTAACGTGAGTCTAGGATCATACTTTTCATCCACATACAGAGTGGCGTTTTTAATCCATTTTGTAGATTGGATATTTGCATTTGGTCCCCAAAAATGGAATAAAGGAAAAGCTCCAAATTTTTTTTGTAGCTCTTCTCTTAATTCAGGTGGATGGGAATAACAATCTGGTGCTTTGACTCCATCTGCATGGTATTGTGGCCTCGGTGTTACAGAATAATCTGCAGATGAGTACATATTGTACCACCAAAACATTTTGGAACACGTAAACTTTGGATCTATTTTTTTTGCTTTTTCCCAAAGTTTTTCTCCATAAACCAGATGATTGGATTGTTTCCAAAATTTCACTTCTGAATCGATCCGGTCATACCATCCATTTCCTACAATTCCATGTTCACTTGGCCATTTTCCAGTTAAGTAGGTACTTTGTGCACTCGTAGTGACGCCAGGTAACATTGGTTCAATGAGTGTATAATTTTTTGATGTGAGGTATTGTTTCAAAAAGGGAGTGTGTTCTGAAATGACAGATTTCGATAGCCCTACTATATTGATGACAACGGTTTTTTGGAATTTTGTTTTTATTTGTTTCATTTGGGATTAGTTCTTCTTTTCACTCAAATTTGTTTTTAACCAATCGAGTTCTCTTATAATGGAGGATTCTAGAGAAATTTGTAATGGTGTCGGAAGGACATTCCAAGTGTAAGTTTCAATTTCTAATACATTTGTAAAAGGGAATTGTTTCTGCATCTTCAAAACCGTAAGCAATTCTTCTTGGGTAGACAAAAACTCACCATAAGAATCCAAAAAAATCGGAACATGAAAATGAATTCTCCATTCTTCACCCAACTCTGCACCATTCATAATCGCTTCCCCTAAATCTTTAAACGAAAGTTTTGTTCCATTTTGTTTCACTGCCACAACTTGGTGTAAGTATTTTTTTTCATCAAATGGTTTTAATAATTTGAGTTTTCCTTCGATCGATTCGGAAAAATCCACCTTCAATGCGGAACTCACTTGGATCCTACCCACTTTGATTCCAGTTCGTTTTAACTCTGAAAATAAAACATCATTAATCTCGTGTGTCACTGCTAGGTGGCATACATCCAAACAAAATCGAATATGTTCTTTGGTATTTTGGATGGCAATTCCTTCATCAAATCCAAATTCTTGATTTAAGATTGGTATTGCCATTGGCAAAAGTTCATTTTCATACCAATTCACCAAGTTAACAAAGGTTCCGAGGAAACCATCAGGTTCTGGTTCAATGTCTAAGTGTAGGATTCGTGATTCCTTTTTTTTGATTCGGATTAGGTCGACTAAAGTTTGAATGATGTAATGAGTACAATTTTTTTTTCTTTTGACTAAATCCGTTTCATTGGAATCAAAATAGAGATACGAAAGTGGAGGCGTGGAAACACCTCCTTCTTCGCCTTCTGGTAACATTTCATTTAATAAAAAAAACAACCGTTTTGTATATTCATACCTTTCGAGAGTTGACCAATCCGGATGATAAACACCTTCTTTCACAACTTCGGAATGGAATCCTCCATACGGAAATCCATTGATTGATATCACATACATCGACTCCTGTTTGAGCCATTTTTTCCATTCGAATAGAGTATCCGATTGGCTAAGGCTTACCGAAGCTTCATTTGACAATCGAAGGCCAATTCCAAAAGGTTCATTCGGTGAAAATTGTGTTTTGATTTTAGGTAGATAGGTTTTTAATTCTTCAAAATGGTCTTCCCATGATTCTCCCAAATGGATATTGGAACAATAGGTTACATGTCCAAATTTTGTTCTCAATGGAAATTGACCAAAGTTTCAAAAGCAGACATTAAGATTGATTGATCCATGTGATAAACCTCTTTCGGTTTCCCTATTCCATTTAGCATTAGCAATGTGAGTTTTCCCCCAAGATGTTCTCTAAACTCTTCTAAAGCAATTTCTAAGTTTTCTTTTCCTTTCTCCAGTAAAATGGGGAAATCGAATGTAAAGCCAAGCCCCAATAACAAACGTAAGATACGCAAATATTCTGATTCTTTTAAATCACCACACAAAAATGAATAGATCGAATCAAGTGCAATTCCCACCGCCACTGCTTCACCATGTCGAATTGAAAAATTGGAAAGGTATTCTAATTTATGGGCAAACCAATGTCCAAAATCCAAAGGCCTTGACGATCCAAATTCGAAGGGATCCCCACTGCGAATGTGTTCCATATGAAGCCTTGCACAGTCATACACTAACTGTTCCATCACATCCATGTCTCGGTTCACGAGTGAATTCACATTCGATTCTATCCAACAAAAAAAAGATTCCTCTTTAATCAAAGATACTTTTACAGCTTCCGCTATCCCAGAACGCCAATCTCTCTCATCCAAAGAAACAAGAAACGAGGAGTCATTAAAAACAGCAATAGGTGGTGCAAATGTGCCTAAAAAGTTTTTTTTCCCAAAGTAATTGATGCTATTTTTAACCCCTACTCCCGAATCATTTTGGGAAAGCACAGTTGTCGGAACTCTTAACAAACGAATCCCGCGGTGGGATACCGCTGTTGCAAATCCAACCATATCAAGAAAAGCACCACCTCCAATGGCCATAACATAAGAGTGTCTATCAATTCCATACTCACTGATGGCGGAGGAAACCAATTCCCATGATTCACTTTGGTTTTTGGAATTTTCTCCTCCAGGAATCGTCAAAATCGTTTTTACCAATTGAACAGATGTTACATTTGTTTCAAAATAGGAATGAATGGATTCCAAAATATGTTTTTGATGTACAAGGATTCCTTCATCTACAACTACCAAAACTTTCTTTTTGACTCCTTCTGGTTCTTGTAATCCAAAGAAGTTTTGTAGAACTAAATTTTCCAAAGCAAACAAATGTTTTGTGAAAAATACTTCGTATCGATATGATACTTGAAACTCAGATTGAATCCTTTTAAATTGATTTACCATTATCTCTGTTATGTGACTGCAAAATACTTTGCGATTAAAAATGACAAAGGTAACAAAAAAAGGATGAGAATTGTAATTGGTATCACCCCTGAAGCGGCAGAAAAACTAACGTTCAAAAGAATTAACGTTAATACTCCCATTTTTACGGACTTCCCGATCAAAGTTGGTGAAGGATTTTGGATCACTCGCCATAGTGTTGGGAATAAAATCAACGAATGTAGTGTGATAAAAGGCAAAGTAAAAAGGATGGTGTGATTGTAAATGGAATAGATTGTTTGGGAACAAAATACAGCCAGATACAAAAATCCTGCTACATAAAACCGAATTTTGCCACCTCCAAAAACTTCATTTTGGCTAATGGATGTGATAGCGGCGATATAAAAAATCGGTAAAACCGATAGACTCACAAGCGAATATGGAATTGATTTTAGGATTGTCATACCTAATACCAAATTAAGGCCTCTGCATAATCCCATTACGATAGGACCCAAAACCAAATGATGTTTCGCAAAACGATTGTAAGTAATAACAAATACGACAATCAAAATTGAAATGATAAAACTGATTTCACTGTATAGGAAAGAAAAAAGAAGTCCCAAACAAAACAAAAAAATTCCCAAATACAATGCATGGTTTGCAGATACTTTTCCCGACGGGATAGGTCTTTCCGGTCTTTCGATTGAATCGATATTCCGATCAAAATAATCATTGAGGACAACACCACCACCATACAAACAAATACTAGCAAGGATTAATAAACCACCCTCCTTCACCCAAGGAAAAGAAACAATGGCCATACCCGCTAAAATATCTGCGACTGCTGTGACAAGATTTGCTGGTCTTAGTAAGATGAGGTAACTTTTAAAATTCATTTAATCGATGTAGAGAGAGTTTTGATTCCATTTGGGAAGTTGCCCACCTCGCAAAACAGAATTCCCATGGAATTTTTCATTTGGATCTGAAGGAATACTCAATTCAAAATCAGATACTTGGATTTGACCACTTTTGGCAAATGCTTCGATTGCATTTTCGTATGTCACCTTACGGATAACATCATTTGGTATCCCACGGCTTACCATAAGAGCAGCAGTTTTGGGAATGGCAAGTGGATCTGATATCCCCCAATCCGCACTTGAATTGATCATGATTCTTTCAGCACCATATTGTTCTACAATAGATACCATTCTTTTGTTTCCCATTTTTGTAAATGGATAGATTGTGAAGGCAGCGTAAAACCCTTGGTCTAACACTGATTTAACCGTCTCTTCATTGTTATGATCCACTATGACCCAAGAAGGATCTAATCCATGTTCGATGGCGATTGACATGCTCCTCTCAGTTCCCCTTTTTTTATCTCTATGAGGAGTATGGATTTGTACTGGTAATTTGGCTTCTTTAGCTAATTCCAACTGTAAACGATAGTATTTTTCTTCTAATTCCGTTTGGTCATCAAATCCAATTTCTCCAATCCCTACTACTCCCTCTTTATAAACATAAAGAGGTAAAATCTCCATGACTTCTTCCGCCAATCGTTCGTTATTTGCTTCTCTCGAATTAAGACCCATGGTACAATAATGTTTAATTCCAAACTGAGAAGATCGAAACCGTTCCCAACCCACAAGACTACTGTAATAGTCTTTAAAACTTGAAAGTCCAGTGCGGGGTTGTCCTACCCAAAAAGCAGGTTCAATGACGGCAACGATACCGGCTTGTGCCATATTTTGGTAATCATCAGTTGTCCGCGAAACCATATGAATATGAGGATCAAAAAATTTAAATCCTTGGATTTTATCTTTATATTCATCCCATTTCAAATCCATGTGCGTAGGTGTATCTGTTGTTTTTTTCGGATTCTCAAAATGGGAAGGATTTGTTTTTAAATCTGATTGTTTTTCACACATAAAAAATTAATGATTGTTTCCTAATTTAGACCAATCCCATTTCCCATTTTGAATCTCTTCTTGGAATTTTGGATGTTTTGTTAGTAATAATTGGAAAGATTTCAATTCTGATTGTGAACAAATCAAACTAGCTGCGATCACATCTTCTTCTCTACGTGATTTGAATAAAGTTTCCACAAGGTAGAGTTCACCTTCTGAAAGATAAGGTACCATTAATTGCCAAATCTCGGGAGGGACATCCCTTCCCGCAGACCACCTTTCTTTCACAAAACTAATTAGACTGATTGCTAGGTTTTGGTTTTTTCTTTGTGACAATCCATAAATCATTTGAATTGGTTTTTCATTGAAGATTGTTTTTAAAACCAATTGGTTCCAAGCTAATTCAGGAAATTCATGGTATGGGAAAGGGTTATGTAAAGCAATTGCATCAAAAACAAATCCCATATTGGATCGAACTGCATCCGTTGCTCTCGGCAACCAAACTTGTGGGTATGGGAGAATGGATAAGGACGAAAACAAGGCAACCAATTCATTTAATTCCGCAGTATCAAATAAGGTCTCAATTTTTTCGATCAATTCGTTTTTAGAGAGAGTTACTAGAAAACTTAAGAACCAAACACGACTTAAACGAACCAAATTCCAATTGTTCACTTGAAACCCAGGTAGATTTGGAATTAAATTTTGATCTTTTAACTCTTCTTGTATGATGGTTTTTGAGAGAAACCTTGGTGCTTTGACAAAGGCAGTCATCAGTGCATTTGGATTGTCTTTCGGAATCGAGTCCAACCACTTCATTTCTGCTTCGGTTGTATGTTTTCCAAGCAAAGGATAAAAATAGGCGGAATTAGAAGTTAACATAAAAAACAACTAAGAGAATGATTTTTGGGAACAAAAGTGGAGTAAACCAAATATTAGTAGTTTTACGATCCTTTCCTGCTTTTGCCTAATTTTCAACCATGAGTATGTCTCTTTTCCAGACTAAAAAAATAGTATCCAAAATCTTCAATAAACTGTACAAAATCCAACTTTAAAATTAGGTGTCCTACGCATCTGGAAATTTATGGATAGGAAACAGCTAAGGTCTCATGTTCACTGGCAAAAATCACGGGAGTACCAAATGTACATGCAATTTTATAAACTAATCATCGGACTACTCATCAGCACCACTCTCTTTTTTGGTACAGGAGAAATCGAAGCTCAGTTCATTACACCTGTTAAAAAGGAAACACCGGAACCGCAGAATCCACCACCCGCTCCGCCACAGGTATCACCTCCTCAGGAACAACTAAAAGAAACACAAGTTGTACCTGAAGAACCAGCTGAGTATGTAAGTCCCATGAAAGGGAATCTTTCCGGAGAATACTTCAAAAATTTCCAGATCACCAACAAACAAAAAAAAGCCATCCAAGAGAACAAAAGTTTGTGGTTTGCAGATCGTTTCCGAGTGGGATTTGGATTACGTCCCAAAGCAGATTCTTTGTACAATACCGACTTCGATCGTTCTACGGCGGATAACAGAAATACGGTGACAAACCAAACACAATTTTATTTGATTGGAGATGTTTCTCCGAATATCACATTTAAACTCACCTTCCAAGATGTTAGGTTATGGGGAGGTGAAATCACAACTGGTACTGCTGATCAAAAACTTGGTGTGATTTCAAATGTAGGAACAACAATTGATACAACAAGACAAAGAGAAGTCGCTTTAAACAATTTTACTGGATTTAGAGAAGCATTTTTGGACCTAAAAACCACAAACCAAATGTTTCGAGTCAGAACTGGACGTCAAATCTTAGACTTCGGTGATGGAAGGATCCTTGGTGCACGGAATGATAGTTTGAATGGGAACTCTTTTGATGCTGTCAGGGCAACTCTAACCGTCCAAAAACAAACCTTAGATGTGTTTGGTGCCATTGTCAGTTCCGAAAACAATGCAAACAGTATGGTGTCCAATAATTCAACTCGTTTAAATGGTCCTGGGAATGCATCCTATTATGGTGTCCATTACGGCGTCAAACCTTGGGAATGGCTGGGGATAGAAGTATATAACTTTACCCTATACAAACAAAGGTTAAAGGCAACTAATACCACTCCATATGGATCTGAAATTTATTACCGTGATCCTGACCAATTGAATACAACAGGATTTCGATTAACAAACCGTACGAAAAGTAATTCTTTACCAAAAGAAACTGGAATTGACTGGATGGTGGAAGCGGCGTGGCAAACGGGATTTAATGGAGAAAGAGTATCACCTGATTGGATTAACCAAAACGGTGCTTTAAAAACCAATAAAACAACGGGTGCCCCACCTCCTTATTCGGATCCGGTACGTTATAAGGCGAATATCGTAGCAGCTCAGTTAGGTTATACTCCGGTAAAAGAATTTAGAATTGGGATACAGTATGTGCAAGCTTCTGGAGATCCGAATCGAAATGATGGAAGTGTTGCCACTTACAACCCTTTATTTGCCACAAGAAGGATGGCGGGAGGCGCTATTCCTTTTGCAGGAAATGGAAATTCGGGTTTAGTGTTTTGGCAAAATATAAAAGATTATTCCATTCACATCAAATACGAATCTCCAAAATGGGGAACGTTTATCATCAACCCTCACTGGTACTACAAAACGAAATTACAAGATGGTTATTATGAAAACAATAACTATGTGACAGGAAGTAAGGCAACAGGTGAAACTGCATCAACGGAAGATTTTTATAACACGGAAGCTTACAATCCGAATCGGCCAAAATTAGGAAAACATGTCGCGACAGAAATCAATTTGATTTATATCGTTACACCATTTGAAAACGTCTCTTTTTGGTTTGGAGCAAGTTCCCTATATGCAGGAGATGCAATTCGAAACCAAAAAAATAATCCTTACCAGGCAGATCCATATCACAGGTATGATTTCAAACCAAATGCTAGTTTTTTCACCTTCCAAACAGTATTTGCTATTTAAATAATTAAGATTTGGGATCTGGATGGAATCCATCAAGGATTAAGTCCAACCCAAATTCAAAATTATGTTTTCCATTATATTTCCTCGTTGCCACATCTTTTGTTAGTTGGTAAAAGTATGGCAACTGATCTTTTGGGATCATTGGTAAGTATTCAGTGGCTTTTTGCGAATACTCTTCTGTTTTAAACGGAAAATTTAATTCCTGTAATGTAAAACCATAAATATGGGCATCAATGGCAATGATCATTTGGTCTGCTTGTTTATAGGAAAATCCAGACTCCACCAAACAACCCAAAGTATCATTAAAATATTTAAGTAAATTTTCTCCTACATTCACTCTTGAAACAAGTAACATCGTCAACCATGGGTGTAAAAGGAGGATTTTTCGCACAGATTTTGCACGTTTTTTCATCTCCTTTCTCCAATAGCCACCTACTTTAGGAAAGGTGAAATGTTTTACACAATTTTCAACCATTCCGTCTAACAACTCATCTTTGTTTTGGATATGATTGTACAAAGACATGGCTTCAACACCTAACAGAGTTGCTAGGTTTCTCATGGACAAGGAATTTATTCCTGATTTGTCCGCAAAAGAGATTGATGTTTCAATCAAAAGTTCTTTTGAAAGTGACTTCCTTGGTTTTTGAATCTTTTTTTGGATAGCCAATCCACTGATCTCCCTATTTTATTTCAGTTTTGATGATATATTTTAACCTTCCTTCATCATAAAATCCACTACTTATTAAAATTTTCATCGTTCCAATAGAAATATATTTCCTTGACAGGCTTACACTGTAAGTTAATTTCATCTGCAGGAGTTTTCCCATTGAGAGTCATCACAAATAGAAAATATGGTCCACCAGAAGTTTTAAAACTAGAAGAATGGGAAATCCCAAAACCAAAAGAGGATCAAATTTTGATTCGGATCGTGAATACATCAGTCAATTCTGCTGACTGGAGACTACGAAAACCAGATCCAAAAATAGTTCGTTTGTTTTTCGGAATCTTCAAACCTAGATCTGTTGTATTAGGTATCAGTTTTTCGGGAATCGTCGAAGCCGTTGGCAAAAAGGTTACAAAATTTCAAGTTGGAGACAAGGTACTTGGTTCACCAGGAATGAAGATGGGAACGTATGCAGAATACATTTGTGTCTCTGAAAAATCGACGATCACAAAATTTACCTCTGGAATCAGTTTTGCGGAAGGAGCAACTCTTTCCTTTGGTGGTCTTACCGCAGTTGATTTCCTTCAAAAATGTAATGTTCATACAAAACAGACAATCCTGATCTACGGAGCATCAAGTGCGGTAGGAACTGCAACAATCCAGATTGCTAAACATTTCGGGGCAATTGTTACAACTGTATGTAGTAAAGAAAATATACCACTCCTAAAATCTTTAGGTGCTGATGAATCATTTGATTACGATCAATTTTTTTCACTGCCAGAAAATAACAAATACGATATCGTATTTGAATGTGTTGGTAAAACAACGATTGATAAAAATTTAAAACATTTAAAGGAAGGTGGCAATTTAGTTTTAGTAGGAGCTACCTTTCGCCAAATGTGGGAATCATTTTGTTTATCACTTTTCAAAAGAAAAAAAATTCATTTTGGACCGATAAAAGAAACATTAGAAAATTTGAATTTCCTTGTTTCTTTAACCAATCTTGGCAAATACAAAACCTACATTGATCGGCATTATCCTTTAGAAGAAATGGTAGAAGCTCATCATTATGTAGAAGCTGGTCATAAAAAGGGGAATGTAGTGATTGATGTAACAAAGAGATGAAGTGAAATTTGGAATCCCACCTAATTCAAATTAGGTAGGATTCCATCGGGATCAATTGATCTTCAATTGAGAATGGTTTACTTGTTTTTTATTTCCACCGAATGTTAAATCAGTATACACTCGATCCGATTGACAAACCTTTACATTTGCTGCCGTAGAACAAGAAGCAGTTCCGGAGATTTTGCATCCTTTTTCTTCACAAGCTTTGCGGTCTTTTCCCCGGCATTGTTGGCATCCATTTGTGCTTCCATTCCCACACAAAAAACAATCCTCAGCGAAGATTGCCGTTGATGAAAACAAAACCATCAAGGCAAAACTAAACGTGACCAATGTTCTCATATATTCTCCTACTTTTCCACCGTATGGCAGAGAAGAAGGGAAATTCTATGTGTTCGAAATATTTTGACAAACCAATTTTTTATTTTGGTACTGAGGGTATGACATAAAATAAAATCGCAAAAAAATGACAAATGCTCCCTGAAAGAACAAAAAGATGCCAAATCGCGTGGTTCATTGGCAAACGATCCCATAGATAAAAAATCACACCAAATGTATAACTGAGTCCACCAGCGACTAACCAGGACATTCCACCGACTCCAATGGCAGCTCGGATGTCTTTCATCACGAAGATGGCAAGCCAACCCATTATGATATATACAGTTACACGAAGGCCACTATACTTTCCAGGGAATAGTAATAGTAAAACAACTCCAATGAGTGCAAGGATCCAAATCAAACCAAATAATACCCATCCCCATTCAGAATTCTCACGCAAACTAACAAGCGTAAATGGAGTATATGTACCAGCGATTAAGAGATATATGGATGCGTGATCGATCACTTTAAATACTTTTTTTGTGGCTGTGTGGTATATTCCATGGTAAAGAGTAGAAGCTAAGTATAAAATGATGAGAGTTGCTCCATAAATGGCGGAACTCACTACATGCCAAACATCTCCATACAAAACTGCCATCGTCAATAACAAAGAAAGACCAGCAATGCTTAAGCCCCCTCCAATTCCATGAGTCACTGCATTGGCGATTTCATGGCCGATGGAATATTCATGTACTGTATCAATCAGTTCTTTCATGGGATGAAGGTTTTCCTCATTCCCAGACGTAGGTTCAGAGAAGTACGGACGATTTGTTCTCTTATGATTCGAATACTGTTTCGACGTAGAAATCGTTTTTTGAGTCGAACGTTTTTTAGATGTTGGTTTTTGTTTTTTAGGAGAAGGTTTCTGTTTTGCTTTCGCTTTTTTGGCTTTCATTCGTTTTGACTGCTTGTATCACACTCTTATATTGTAAGAAGGTCAATCGAAAGAAAGGTTTCAAAAAAATGAGTGAAAGGGATCAAATTGGTTTCTTTTTGCCAATCGAATTGATTTCGATTTCTAAAACTTCGGAACAAATGTGATTCACCATTCGTTCCAATGGAGAACCGTTTGACTCATTGTTTCCCCTTTGGAAAATTCCATAGGTAACAAAAAACGATCCTCCACGAAAAAGGAATTAGATCACTCTGAATCTTTGGATTGGTCTTTTTCTTTCCCTTGTTTTTTCTTTTCTTTGGCTTTATCCTTCATTTTCTCTTTTTGGTCCATTCGTTTCTCTTTTAATTCTTCTAAAGAAACAGAACCGTCACCATCTTTGTCCAATTCTTGGAAAAAACCATCATGGAATTTTTGCCATTCTTCTTTTGACACTTTTTTATCATCATTGGTATCCATCTTTTTAAAATGTTCACCGGCCATAGGATGTTTTCCTTTGCCTTCATGGTCATGGGCAATGACTGAAGCTGTCACAAGGAAAGTGAAACAAAGAAATAAGCTTAGAATTTTTTTCATAAAAAAACCTCTGCCGAATTGTTACCCCATTTTGGAAACAAGTCAACACCTTCATTAAAATTTTAACCGATTCCTTTTTTTAAAAATAATTCTAATTTGTGATTCCCTAACGACATTTGTTTGTTTATGGTTTCGGGTAACTTGTCATCGCATTCAAAATGAAACTTAATAAATCTTACCCCCAAATCACTCTTTTCATCCTAACGTTTGTTTACTCTACCATCCATTCGGGACCAACAAAAACTGAAAATTGCCCGAAACCCATTTTAGATCGTGAATGGCAAATTACAACAAACCTAGAAACAGAGTTTGATCAAAATCAGTTCTGTGGGTATGTACATGAAATTGGCTCCGAAGACAGCGAATTTCATTCATTTCTCATCGAAAGGCATGGTAAAATCGTAACCGAAGTCTACAATACAAGAGCCGACCATCCGTTTAACAAACGCTACGGCACAAGGTTTCCTTTCGACGGGGAAACTCAGTTTGATTCAAATACATTACATGATGTAAGGTCTGTTAGCAAAACCGTAGTTTCTTTGCTATTTGGCATTGCTATCGATAAAAAAATAATCGATGGAGTGGATGTTCCAGTGGTATCGTATTATCCAGAATTACAAATTCCAAAAAATGATCCCAAACAAATCATTACATGGAAATACCTTCTAACAATGAGTAGTGGACTTGATTGGGAAGAATGGAGGTATGGATTTTTATTCAGTGATGAAACACGACTTCTTTGGAAAAAAGACTTAACCCAATTCTTTTTTGACAGTGACTTAATCCATACACCAGGGACTATTTTTAATTATAATGGAGGAGGAACGTCTGTTCTTTCTGATATTCTAACAAAAAAAACAAACAAATCCTTAAAAGAATTAGCGAAAGAATGGTTATTCACTCCATTAGAAATCCACAACTTTGAATGGGTAGAGGACAGAAATGGAAGAGCACTTGCCCATGCAGGCCTTAGATTAAGACCAAGGGATATGTTAAAATTGGGAAGGTTGGTCTTAAACGGAGGAAATTGGAAAGGAAAACAGATTGTCTCAAAACAATGGTTAGATGATTCTCTCAAAAAACAAATCAATTCGCAGGTAAAATATTCCGTAAGGATGGAAAATCACTATTTTACGGATACTAATGGTGGCTTGGAGAAACCATTTTGGAAGAGAAAAAAATTCCGTGGTCAGTTGCACTTGGGAATGGTGGGCAACTCATTTTCGCCTTCCCAAGTATGGATATGGTCATTGTTACAACCGCCGGTGGTTATGGTGATCCAACCACCATCCAAAGGATATTGGAGACAGTCGAAAGGATTCTAACCACCGTTAAGTAAAAAGTTTCAATACTAGATCAATCAAAGTATTGGATTCGGTAGAGACAAGACTGAGCGGTAGCAGCACTATCAATGACATAAGCACGGCAATCTTTTTGCCAAATTTCTTTGGAATCTGAATCCTTGATTTTTGAAATTGATTTTTCATATAACAAACTACAGAGGTATCTTGCCATTTGTATCATTAAGTTTTCAGCTACTGTTTCTTTTTTTACTTCTTCTTGGATGTTTCTCATCACTCGAATTGATTCTTCCAATACACGTTCCTGTTCCAATAAAAATGTAGATGGAGATCCAATCTCTGCTTTTAGTGAATTGAGATACTTCCTAAAATTTCCATCACCTGCCATTCCTGCAAGGATTGCACCTGTTGCGATACGTACATGGATTTGGGAAGTCCCTTCATAAATGGTATTGATCCTTGAATCACGAAACATTCTAGAAATATCATAGTCTTCTGTATAACCAGCGCCACCAAAGACCTGTACAGCGATGCTTGTATTTTTATGACCTTCTTCTGAACTATAATATTTTGCGATAGGAGTCAAAATGGAAGCAAGTGTAGACCAATATTTTACTTTTTCATCCTTTCTGATGTCACGATCTGGTTTTCATTGTTTTTCTAAACGTATTTGATGGTGTTGGTACATATCAATCACACGAGCTGTCTCAAGTGTCAGAAGTCGCATAGCATTCGTTTCGCGTTTGATTTTATGCACCATCTCATAGACAGCGGGAATCTCATAAATTGGTTTTCCAAATTGGTTCCTTTCATTTGCATACTTCAGGGATTCATAATAAGCAGCAGCTCCTCCACCGCAACCACCTGAAGCACTCACAAGCCTCATAAAATTTGTCATTCCAGCGGTATAACGAGTGAGTCCTAAACCTTCTTCTCCCAAAATTTCCCCATAACTATTATCATAAACAATCTCACAAGTAGGTGATCCATGAAGGCCCATTTTTTTCTCGATTCCAGCAATGGAGATGTCAGAACTTTTGACCAAAAAAACAGAAAGCCCACGAGCACCACCATCAGGTTTACCTGTTCTTGCAAGTGTCAAAAGAAGTGCAGGATAGTCGCCAAGACCACATCCTTGCGAAATAAATCGTTTTGTACCTGTTAAACGATAACTTCCATCTTCTTGTTTGACAGCAATTGTCCTAACACTATTTAAGTCAGACCCAAAATCAGGTTCTGTGAGTGACATTGCAAATAAACACTCACCAGTTGCTGCCTTTGTTGCATAGGTTTCAATTTGTTCTTCGGTTCCAAATCTAGATACTATTTGGGCTAAATTTAAGAGTGTTGTTGTCATACAAAAAGCAACATCCGCACGCGCCATAATCATCGCATAAAATGCACCGACAGTTGCAGGAAAATTCAATCCACCTGCTTCTCTTGGCAGTGAGTAACCCATAAGACCCGTACTCCGAAATTTTTCATAAATCTCAACGGTTTCTTTTGGGAAGATTACCTTTCCATTTTCATACTTTAATTCGTTTCGATCCATAATTTGAGATTTTTGAGATACATCTTTGCCAAAAAAATCTCCCATTGCATCCAAACTGGAAGTGTATAATTCCATGGCTTCTTCTAAGGAAGAAGGTGCCATTTCATATCGATTATTTTTGCTTTCAGTATAAACTTTATGATCAATAAAATCTTCACCTTCTGCTTCTTTTACGATTGATTCCCAATCAATGAGTTGGTTATAAATTAATTGTAAGTCTTTATCATCTGAAAAATAGTTATTTGCGATCATGTTTGTTTCCTTAAATGTTATAAGCTGCTTCTAATCCTTCGAAAAACGCTCGTTTTGCATCAATGTTTTTAGCATCCTTTGCTCCACCGATTAAAATGAGTTTTTGATTTGGAGATTGTTTTACGTATTGTTCATACAATGAATCTTCTTTTTCCTGACCAACACATAAGATGATCGAATCACAAGGATATAAAAACTCTTCTCCATTTTTAAATACAACAATAAGTCCATCTTTTGTAACTTCCTTATACGTTAATCCTTGGAAAAACTCAACTCCTTCTGACTCTAACTCTTGTTTTAGAGCCCAAAATGTGGTAGGTCCTAATCCTGCGCCATGTTTTCCATTCCTACGAAAAACTCCTACCTTTCGTTTTGCTTTTGCAGTTTGGATCATTGCATTTGTAAATGAATTTATATTATATTTTTGATTGTAAGATTCAAGTGTTGGATCGTTTTCTTCTGTTAAACGATGAGCAACATCCACACCAATCCCACCACCACCAATCACAGCAACTGCTTTTCCAGGAACAAATTTACCAGTTAAATAATCTGCATAACTTCCATGAGGCAATAATTCTAATCCTTTCAAATGGAATTCTCTCGGGATCACTCCACTTGCAAAGATAACTACGTCGGAGTTTTTTGCTTTGATGTTTTCGATTGTTGCTTCGGTGTTCAATTGGATTTTAACTCCGATTGCATTCAGTTCATTTTTGAAATAACGAATGGTTTCATTAAATTCTGACTTACCTGGTATATGAGACGCCAATTGGAACTGACCTCCAATTTGGTCTCTTTTTTCAAAGATGGTTACATCATGGCCTAATTCTTTTGCCACTCTTGCGGCCTCCAAACCAGCAGGACCTGTTCCAATCACTAAAACGTTTTTTGGGTTTGTTGTTTTTTTGAAGTTATATTTATCTTCATTCATTGCGACTGGATTCACGATACAGGAAACATGTTTTTCCTGGAATGCATGGTCGAGGCATGCTTGGTTACAAGCCACACAAGTATTGATTCGTTCGGAATGTCCGTTTGCTAATTTTTGAACAATGAATGGATCAGCTAAAAACGGCCGAGCCATTGAAATCATATCTACACTTTGTTCGGAAAATACTTTTTCGATCGTGGATGCATCATTAACACGATTGGAAGCAATGATTGGTACGCCTGGAGTTTGTTCTTTGATACGACGTGCGATAGGAACCCATGCTCCTCGGGGTACAAGTTGGCTAATGGTAGGAATTCTAGATTCATGCCATCCAATACCTATGTTCAGAGCTGTCACATTTTCATCACGTAAGGCATTCGATAAACCAATCACTTCTTCAAAACTTGGATTCCCTGGTATCAGATCAATGCCCGACATACGGAAAATAATGGGGAATCCTTCTGGAAGATTTTTTTTAACAGCTCGTAACACTTCGATCGAAAAATTCATTCTACGTTTGGCATCACCACCAAAATAATCATCACGGTGATTTGTAACGGGTGAAAAAAATTGATTTAATAAATAACCTTCACTCCCCATAATTTCCACAGCACCAAACCCTACTTCATGAGCGATTTTTGCGGAACGGCCAAAATCTTCGATTGTTCTCCAACATTCATCTTCGGTTAAGGCTCTTGGCACATAACGATTGATTGGTGCCCTAATGGCAGATGGAGCGACACAGTTTCGGTCAAATGCATATCTACCTGCATGAAATAACTGCGCACACATTACCCCTTTTCCTTTCAGGGCTCCATTAAGTAATTTGAGTTCGTTTGCGTGAAGTGGGTCTAAAAATTGAAAAAATGATTTTGATCCCTTCCCTTCCTCATTGACACTGATACCACCAGTGACAATCATTCCGACTCCACCTTCGAATCGTTTGCCATAAAATGTAGCCATTCGATGGGCAACCCCAGTCTCTCCTTCTACTCCTAGGTGCATAGAACCCATTAAAAATCGATTGGGTACTGTCACATTTCCTAGTTGGATCGGTGTAAAGGCTGTACTCATAAAACTTCCTCAAAAAACGAATTAATTTACCATCGGTAATATATTCAAATTTAGAAACAAGTATTAAATTACCAACGGTAAATAACTGGTAGTCAGAAGATAGAAAACAATCCAAAATGGCAAAAAATGGTAGCAAAAAAAAGAAAAGCGAAAGCTAAAACCATCACACGAGTTGGGCGCCCGAACAAAATGAACAGCGTTAATGTTCGTGAGACTCTGATCCAAGCGGGTGTCGAATTATTAGAAACTACTTCTTTGGAGGAAATTTCCTTACGAAAGGTTGCCGCAAAAGCAGGTGTCAGCCATGTAGCAAGTTACCATCATTTCGAAAACAAACATGCGTTATTTTCTGCAATCGCAGAGATTGGTTTTCAAAAATACTTTGAATCCTATCAAAAAGAATTAGAAAAAACAGAACAAGACTTCAAAGGTCGTTACCGCGCACTTGGGTGGACTTATTTTCAGTTTATCATGAATAATCGCCAATTCGCAAGGATTATGTTTGGTGGAATGGGAGTTGAATCAAACCTCAACCCAACTTTGTCTTCAGTCTCAAGAAGAACCTATCGCCAGTTACACGAAATTATTAGAATGGGACAAAACTTAGGTCATTTAGAAAAAGGCCAAACCAGAGAAAAAACATTAGCTTCTTGGGCAATGATTCACGGTATAGCTATGTTGTTTTTGGAAGGTCGATTACAAATGAAAAATGATATAAACGAGATGGAAAAGTTTATCCAAACTGTTACCGAATACGCATATAATGGCATGAAAACCTAGTTATTTTCTTGGTTCACAAACTTCAGGAAAATAGTTTAATAAGTAGGATATTGTGGCTTTTTTTGCTTCTCCAACCATCCAAGGCGTAAAGTCTCCATAGGTACGATAAGAGAGTTTTAACAAAGAATCAGGAATTGAGATAGCAACACCAAATATTTGGTCGAGTGTATCTAAATTTGGTAATTGGAATCTATCAATTAAGCCTTGTTTGGTGAGATTAGCTAGTTTTATATCTAACTCTTGACCAACTAACCTCATATCCGGATTACTCATTCGATACCCATAGATTAACCTAGGAAAGGCAATCTCAGAATTTGTGACTTCAATAGCCACATCGATGGATCTTTCAATGTATTCTTTCCATGTTTTGAAGGTTTCCTTTTTTAAGGCGGTGAGTTTTTCAACCATACCTTCCGAATGTAACAAACGGATTCCATGGAAAATTGCTTCAACATTGGGGAAAAAATGGTAAGCGGAAGGTCTCGGAATTTTGGCTTTTTTGCAGATATCCGCAAAACTAATCTCTTCTGGTTTTTTTTCTTTTAAGAGTTCAAAGGCAATTGATAACAATTGGGCACGACGGTTCCTTCCCTGTTTACTTGTGAATTTAAACGGCCTTGATGCAAGGTCAGGAGAGAGGGATGCGTCTACCAATTTATCCATAGTACGATCATCTCTCGGAATCTTACCTAGTCAATCCCGTTGTGAAGAAAAAATCCTGACCCATTGCTGGGCCAGGCGAGGTGATTGTTCAGATATTCCTATTGGATTGTAAAATTGTTTGTCACTCCTTGGTAGGCGCTAATGGCACCAGTCCAACCCGATTTCCAGTGTCCACGATGGCGAATTCGGTAAGTTCCTTTTGGATACGAAGTAGAATCCCAGGATGTTGTAATTTTCGAATATGCGACTCCATCACGTTGCCAGCGATAAGTAGTAGATGGGTCGTTGTCTCGGGCAACTACTGTCCATGTCGAACCGTTTTGTCGTTCAATGTCAACAAAGCTACTTCCAATTAACATATTGTTTTTTGGGTGAGCACCCCAGAAAACAGCTGTTACTTTAGATCCACTTGCATAACTAGGAGAGGGTTGTGTGACAACACTTCCAAAACTTTTAAATAAAGGGACATCATCAAATACAACTCCCGTTTGGAATGTGGCTTGGTTTTTTGTCAAATCAGCTGGGGTTGGGCCACTAGGAACAGATTCACCATTTCGTAAAGCGGATGCCAATTTTCCAAATTCTTGTTCATACGCTTTTAGTGTGTGTGGTCCAAATTGTGTAGATGCACCTTCATACTGTTGGGAAGAATATTCTTCTCTTGTCGTGAGGTAGGAAGTGTATGAATTGGCTAGTGCTGAAATGACCGTATAATCGTTTTGCATTATATTCTTTACGAGAGAACGGATCCTTCTCCCAGCCATTGTTGAGACTTCAGCAGGAATCGCTAAAATAGATAAATTTCCGATTTTGACAATTTGAATCGGAATGACAGGAGGTGTCCAAGGATTTCCATCAAAACTTGCCACTCCCGTTGGAATGAGGACTGGTTTTTCCGCATGACACAACTTATATGATTCACTCACTGAAGTTGGCCAAATTACTCCGAGTGCCCCGCCAAGAAAACTCGCTTTGAATGCATCGGCAGTATTTGTATTCCAATCTAAGGAATCGACAGTTGTTCCTTCATCAAAAAAATCAACAGAGACTGCATTGTCTTCAACACTACCAGCAGAAAAAGAAGCACCCATACCTGCGGGACAAGTTGTGGTTCCTACGCTACTCACAAATAAATTTGAAAAGTTAACATATGTATGTCTGAAATCGACAGATCCAGTCAATTGGGTATTTGCAGATTGGTATAAACTGATTGCCTTTTGGTATTGTTTATCTGCAATGATGTTCTGCCTAACATAATCATTCACACCATCAGCAGGTCCCCATAAATTTGGAGTTACATCACCTGCGTTTGACTGAGCAAAAGCAGCAACAAAGGTTTGGTTTGCAGAATAGTTAGTTCCCTTTGTTTTCTCAAACAAATAAGAAGCCAATCCTTTATTGTCTCCACCGATGAGTTTGTTTGAAGGTCCAACATTTGTTGGATGAACAGCAAACCAGTTTACCATCCCAAGTTCTCTTCCATCAGAAGCTACTAATTTTAATAGTGTCATTGTTTGGTCGACATTGGATGAATAAAAATTACGTTCACTAGCAGGATTTTTATCATATGCTTCAACAGATCGGTTTTTACTCGCATCAGTGAGTTCTCCTTGGTTAATGTAAACATTTCCTGGAACTAAATTCTGATGTGCCAATTTGATTGATTGGTAAATTCCATTTACGATCACATCAAAGTTTTCTTTTATGAAACCTGCAGTTGTCGCATTGTATAAAAAATAATGAGAATAACCACCTGGACCACTATGTGTGTGAGTTGCAGATAACAAAACATTGGCTTCTGAATAATATGGTGCAAGTTCACTATCTGTAGAAATTTTTTTGCTTACTGCTTGTTTGATGGATTGGAAAATCATTCCTAAATCAGCACTAACAAACACAACACGTTTGGAAGCATCACCAATGATGTATGCTCTTGACCAAAGGCGCATATAAATCCCTTCCGTCTTTTGTGCAGTTTCTGCAAATCCCATCATGCCAACTTCTGCTGCAGGACCAGTAATGTCAGAAATTCCAACACCCACTAAATAGGGAGAAGAACCAAGACTTGGAGCTACGGAACGACTAAGGCCAGAACCAGAATTGAGATCTGAATTCATACCATTCGATTGTTCCATTTGGTTTGTTCCAACTAAACCAAGTATGGCGGACTGGGACGGCTTTTTGTCTGAACAAGCCAGAACAAAAAGAAAGGACACGATGGATACACTCACGCGAACCAAGGGACTTATTTGGGATTTCATATACTCTCTCCGAATCTAAATTTCTCAATCATACTTTTTTTCGCTTCTATCTGCCGAAGGAACCCTTGGGTCAAATCTGGGGTTTAAGTCTAAACGATGTTAAAAATATGGCAAGAAAATAATCGACAATAGTCGGGTTTTATTTGACCAATGTTCAGAAACCCACCTTTCCGTCCCTTTTAACGAGTACCCCAAGAACGTTCCGCAAAATTTATGGTATTTCTATGTCATTTTTTACTCGACACAAGTCGGCTATTATCGGGGAACTGTCACCTAATCGCAAAGATAGAAGAGAGAGGAAAGTATGGACCAACGAATCAAACGAAACTTTAAATGGAGGCAAATTGTTTGTTGTCTACTGGCAACCTTATATTTGTTTTGTGCTCCATCGAACGAAGGACATAAACTCCTGCTTCCATTTGTAGAGACATCCCAAACGGAAACAAACTTTGGTGCTCAGACATTGGGTGGTGATAAGTCCATTACAGAATCTACAAATTTGATTCATGATCTGAGTTACCTCAGTTCTACAGAAACACGAGAGTTATTTGTTTCCAATAAATCATTTGGAAATTTCACGGATGCTATTTGGATTGATGGACTTGGCCGCGAAACAACATTCCGAGGGTTTAATGTATCTGGGAATGTGAAATTAGTCGAACATGGTTTCAAACCGTTTCAAAATACAAATGATATCGAAATTGCAATGAATGGATTAACAAAGACAACTGGTTCCAATATCATTCGTTACACAATTGCATGGGAAGGTGTTCATCCAGAAGTAGATAAAATAGATCATTCGTATTTGGATGAAGTGATTTCTCAAATTAAAAAGGTAACTTCGAAAAATATTTACGTTCTACTTGATTACCACCAAGATTTATTCTCAAGACACTTATTCAATCAGAACTCATGGCATACGGGAAATGGTGCACCATTATGGATTACTAAAAATGGAAATTATCCAAAGGAATACTGCGGTATCGTATGTGCTAGTTGGAGTCAAAATAATTTAACAAACGAAGCAATTAGAAGAGCCTTTAGAAATTTTTGGAATAACGCTCCAATCAATACTCCTTCTGGTGTACGTTATATGCAAACGGAATACCTTTGGCAGATTGAAAAAACTGTTTCTTATATCAAAAATCAATTATCACCAGAAGAGTTTTCTTACGTTATAGGGCTTGATCCATTTAATGAACCAGTGGATGGTGGAATGGAAGGTCTAACCCCAAAACGATGGGATAATGAGAAACTTTGGCCCATGTACCAAAAAATTAGAACCATCCTCAACCAAAACGGTTGGGCAAACAAATGGGTTTTTGCGGAACCACTTGTGTTTTGGAATACTAATATTGGTTCTGCGATTGCACCTGCTACTGGTGGGGGACATTTAAATACTCCTCCTGGACAAGGGTTTGTATTCAATTCACATTTTTACGACGCAGGGAGGATGGGAACAGATCTAACTGGAATCGACAATGCTACCTATTTCAAATACTTAGATGAAATTAGAACAGAAGCAAGATTCTTAAAAATACCAATGTTTCTAAGTGAATTTGGGATGTGGTTAAAAGGAACTGGAGCCAAAGACACACCTCGTATGATCAATGCTGTATACCAAGCTATGGAAATTTCCGACAAGGAACAATCGACAAAAACAAGATTTGCCGATTTTTATAATCCTGTTGTATCAGGGACTCAGTGGCATTGGGATTATTATTATGACCACCATGCAGAATACAAAAACGGGAATCCAAACAAACTCATTACAACAAAGGATGCATGGAATGATGAAGACTTTTCTGTGGTTGGAAATTATGGAACCAGTTTGAATGTCGATCCATTTGTCATCACTAGAGCTTATGTGCGTAAATCACAAGGTCGACTATTAACAAGTCATTACAATGCAATTGGGTATGATACTTGGAACAAAATGTTTTCTTGGGCCGCTATCAAACCAGGTAACAATGAAGCCAAACAATTTGGAGACAAACGATTTTTGATCGTCATCTGGAGAGGACGGAATTCAGATGCACCTTCCGAATTTTATCTACCACCACATTTTGATCCTTCTAAAGTCATCGTGATGACTGAAAAAAAATTGTATACGAGTCCTATACCAAATGTTCCAACAAACCAGCCAAACGAAGTTGTGATCACGGCTGATCCAAAACGGGAAATAGGATCTGGAAATGTTTTATACCTTTGGGATGATTTGGACTTAGATGAAAACCAATCTTCTTCCTATCATTATGCACTCGTTGTGAACAAAGAAAACACAACATATCCAACTGCTACCTTACAAGAACTCCAATCAAAGTTAAACCAAAGGATTCTAGTAGAAGGAAAAAGCCCAATTTACCTCATCGGTAAGATGACTTACGGAGGGTACCCGAACGAATGATTTCTTTAAGGAAGGGAATGGACGATCACCATTCCCTTTTTTATCTCAAAATTTAGAATTCCAAACTCCTGATTTTGCTGTTTCTTTTGCATAATATTTGAAATCTTTTGGTTTTCTTCCCATTGCAATTTCAAAATCATTTTGAATAAATTCGTTCCTACCATCTAATACAGTTTCAAACAAATATTGAATGAGCCAAATCGTTTCCTTGGATAAACCAAAATCACCTAACATTGAAATATAATCCTTTAGCGGAATTTCCTCAAAAGGAATCGACTCCTTGATTTCATTTGCAATGAAGCTAAAAGTTTCCTCAAAACTATAAAGAGTTGGTCCAGTTAATTCATAAAGTTTTCCAACATGTTTTTGATTTACAAGAGAGTCGACAGCTAGATCTGTTAGATCATCCAAATCAATAAATGGTTCCTTAATTTTGATTTTCGGAAAAATGATTTTTCTCTGTAAAATTGCATCCAAAAACATACCTTCACTGAAATTTTGAGAAAACCAACTCGAACGTAAGATTGTCCATTCCAATCCAGATCCTTGCACTAACTTCTCGCAAGTGATTGCCTCAGGTTCACCTCTACCTGACAGTAGTACGAGACGTTTAACCTTACATTTTATAGCAAGATCAACTAATGTTTGTATATGATGTATTGATGTTGGAACTGCCAAATCGGGTTGGTAGGAAATGTAAATATGATCTACTCCTTTTATCAGTGTTTCCCAAGATTCAGATTTTTCCCAATCAAAGGAAGGATTAGATTTTCTTGATCCCAACCGAATCGGAATATTCAATTGGTTAAGTTTCTTTACGATTCTACTTCCAGTTTTTCCACTGGAACCTAATATTAAATTTAATGGTTTCATCAACATAGCATACAAAAAAAATCATTTTAAAAATTGGATAAACCCGACACTGCATCATTTTTTTTCTCTAAATTGAAATGGTTTTTCTTTTGTAAATGATTTAAACTGTCTGATAAAATGAGATTGATCGGCATACCCAATATTATATGCGATATCAGTTAATTTTGATTTTTTACCTGCATTCATTTCGAACAAACTAGTTTGGAAACGAATGATTGTTGCGAATTGTTTAGGAGTGAGTCCAACATAATTTTGGAATTTCCGTTGCAAGGTACGTTCCGACATTTTAAAATCATTTGCGATCTTAAATATTTCACAATTCCCGTTAGTATCGATGATTGTTTGTAAACAAGAATGTAAAATCAAATCAGGCAAAAAACCTATCGACTTTTTGCAAAGATATTCTAAGATTGCTTCTTCTGCCAAGGTAGTTGAATGTTGTTGTATTGCCTTATAAAATTTTGTTTCATCTATCCATTCCGATTTTTGGATTGTCCAACACGAATTAGTTAGTTCTGCAATGGGAATTCTAAAGGATGCCTCAACAAAACTTGGGAACAGTTGGACCATCACAAAAAAATATGGGCCTTCTATTTCAATCTGAATTGGATCCAATGTTTGACCGTATATGAATACAGGATCCATAATTTTGGAAAGTTTACCTACAATGACTTTTACAGGAGCATTTGAATGAAAAAAAACAAGACCTGGAAAACCATCCGCAAAAAAAGGTAATACTTCTTTTTTGGAATTCATTGATTCAAAAATAAATATATCTTTTGCTATGTATTGTAAATCTTTTGGAATTTTTGGATTTGGACGAGACATGAAACTTTTGGAATTTTTGATAGGTTTACTTTCTTGATTTTCTTAAGAATTTCTTAGACGAAATTCAATATCCATTTGATTTATTTTATTTCATTTTCCATAAAAAAACAAAGTCACTTCACATAACAAGCGTATTTGATTTTTCTAATGAATCTGTTCTACAAATTTTTCTAAATTTACAGAAAATCACTCTTTCTGGGAATGTGATATCATACGTGAAACTTTCAATCTTAGATTTAGTTTTTATCAACCAAGGCCAGACAACTAAAGAAGCAATTCAAAATAGTGTACGTGTGGCAAAGGCAGTAGAAACATTCGGTTATCATCGGATTTGGATCGCAGAACATCATAATTTTCCTTCCATTGCTAGTGCTGCAACATCAGTGGTCATCGGTCATTTAGCGGAACAAACAAAATCCATTCGCGTAGGAGCTGGTGGCATCATGTTGCCAAACCACTCCCCACTCGTAATCGCCGAACAATTTGGAACATTAGAAAGTTTATATCCTAACCGGATTGATTTAGGGTTAGGCAGAGCTCCTGGAACAGACCAACTCACCTTACGCGCATTACGTAGAGACCCTATGGCATCGCAACATTTCCCTGAAGATGTCAAAGAACTTTTAGAATATTTATCTGCTGACAGAAAAGAAGGAATGGTGAATGCAATCCCAGGTTATGGAACGAATGTTCCTGTTTGGATTTTGGGTTCTAGTTTATTTGGAGCTCAACTCGCTGCACTACTTGGTTTACCGTTTGCATTTGCATCCCATTTTGCTCCCACCTACTTAAAAGATGCAGTTACAATTTATAAAAAACAATTTCGTCCATCAAAATACTTACAATCTCCTTATGCCATGATTGCAATGAATGTTGTGGCAGCTGATAGTGAAGAAGAAGCAAATCATTTGTTTACAAGTGTCGAACAGTCATTTCTTGGCATACTTAGAAATAAACGTGCTCCTTTTCCACCTCCAGTATCTTGCATGGATGACTTATGGTCCGAACAAGAGAAACAAATGGCAAAACAAATGTTATCCGTTTCTGCAGTTGGAACCAAAGAGAACATTGTCAAAAAAATAAACAAAATCCAAGAAGAGATCCAAGCAGATGAATTGATAGTCGTATCTTCTGTGTACGACACAGAAAAAAGAATCCGTTCATTTGAAATCCTGATGGAAGTCCAAGACCAAATATTTGATCCCTCTAAGGTAGACCTCGGGAAAAAATAGTTTTGTAACGTTTTCATTCTATTGTATCCTATATGGTCAGATAGGCATCATCTAAATTCAATTGGGAGAAACATATGCCATTTCGGAAAAGATTCCATTCCATCATCTTTATTTCAATTTGTGTATTCGCCATGACTTCATGTGAACGAGGATACATACGTTCTGCCCTCAAAGAAAAGTTCCAGAAAAAAATCAGTGATTTGCCTGCTCCGAATGCCATTACGAATCTGGCAGAGCCCATCACAAATCCAGGTGATTATGTATTCTCAACCATTCACCAAGAGATGCTTCGTTATTATAAAATCCATGTTCCCAAAAGTTATCATCCAAATTCTAGTGTTCCACTATTATTTGTTTTCCACGGAGGAGGAGGTGATATGGAAATCCAATCCAAAGAGGAGTTTTACCATCAGATTTCTAAATCCGAAGAATTAGGGCACATCGTTGTATTTCCGAATGGATATAGTTTATACAAATCTGGAAAGTTTGCGACATGGAATGCAGGGAATTGTTGTGGAGAATCAAAAAAAGCGAATGTAGATGATCTGGGATTTGTAAAAGGAATCCTTTCCCACCTAACGCAACAAATGAACATCGACAAAAAAAGAATTTATTCTACAGGAATGTCAAATGGAGCGATGATGTCTTATCAGATTGCTTGCTCAATGACGGATCAATTTGCTGGGATCACAGCAGTAGCAGGAACTGATAATACAATAGATTGTAAACCTTCCAAACCAATTTCCATTTTCCATATTCATGCGAAAAATGATGATAAGGTTTTATTTTATGGTGGCGCGGGTTCCAGTTTCCCTGACAGATCACTCATTACAGATTTTGTTTCTGTTCCGAAAACTGTATCAAAATGGGTTCAATTGAATGTTTGTAATCCTACCCCGAAAATTGTTTTACAAAATAAAGATGTTACTTGTGAAGAGTATCACGAATGCAAAGACGGAGTGACAGTGAAACTTTGTGTTACAGAAGATGGTGGGCATTCTTGGCCAGGTGGGAAAAAACCTTCTTTTCTGTTAGGTGGTGGATCACCTACAAAAGCGATCATCGCCAATGATGTGATGTGGGATTTTTTCAAATCCCATTCCAAGTAGTAACATTCATTTGCAAGATTTATATTTTCCAAGGCAATCGAACTAACTTCTGGTTCACTCGGTATTCGAATGCCAATGTCTCCATACACTGGAAACACAAACAATCTACATACTGAGTTGCCAAATATTCGGTTTCTTCTTTTGTCAATTGAACCTTTGTACATTGGCACAATTGAATGGAACCAACCTTACATTCAAAAATTCGCAAACAGTTGGGGCAAATTTTTTCCTCATGTTTGACCGTTGACTCTTGGAAACATTGATTTGAATCTTGGTTTGGATTTTTATTTGGTTTATTTTCTTGCAAATGGTGACTCCTAATCATTTAGAATCACACAATGAAATTGGGTGATCCGGCGAATTTGTCCGGGACCCTAATGTGAACAAGGAACGAATGATCGTTTACGGGCGATTCATTTGTGGGAAGATCCGACTTTTTGAATCCGATCAAATCGTTTTCAAATTCACGGTTGCACCGTCAGCTGAGGAGTTTCACCTCATTCCTCCCGGAATGATTTCAGTTTAGAAAGATCCTCTTTCATGTCAATCGACTGTTTTGGTTTTGGCATTTGGTCTTTGAGTAAAACACCAGAGCGTTTTTGAGAAATACTTTCTTGGATTAGATAAATCGCTTTATCGCAGGCTAATGGCAATGGAAATCCAAGTGGTCTGACATTGGATATACAATTCCTTGCTTCATCCGTTTTTCCGACTTTTGGTTCATAGGTAAGGTAAAGTCCAAGACTATCAGAGGAACTAAGCCCTGGCCTTTCTCCTATGATCACTAAACAAATTTTGGATTGTAAAATCTCGGAAATTTCATCTCCAATCGCAACTCTCCCCCATTGTGCAACAACCAAAGGCGCAAGTTTAAGATGCAATGTTTCGATCTTTGAAAGGAATCCTTCTAAAAATAGAAGTAAGTTTTCATCGATTGCTTTTGCAGACAAACCATCCACACAAACAATACCCAAATCAAATCCTTTTTCACTTGAATCCAATTTGATTTTCGACTCTTCCGAAAGCCGTCTGCCGAGATCAGGCCTTAATAGATACTCTTGTTTAGAAGTTACTTGGCTTTTGACAAACTGGTGTTGGATTCCATATAACTTTGAGAATAATTTCAGCTGGTCAAAAATAGGATCCCAAGATGGTTCTTGTACCACTGCATCTTTTGCCTTTGCATGGTCCATTCTAAACCTTAACATGTCTTTGGTGGAAATTGAAACACCGAACCTTCCGAGCCCAATCCTTGCTTGTGTGAATTGTTTCCATCGATCTAAATTTGACATACTCAATCCAACCTCATGTCTTTTTCAAACAAAGAGACAATTTGATTCTCAACGGGTAAAAATTGTTTTCCATTGGAAAAAATTCCTTTCTGAACTAACCATTCCTCAAATTCAGGGGTCGGTTTTAGTCCCAACACTTGTCTTAGATACAATGCATCATGAAATGAAGTACTTTGGTAGGATAACATGACATCGTCAGCACCAGGTATCCCCATGATAAAATTACACCCTGCCACTCCTAGCAGAGTTAATAATGTATCCATATCATCTTGGTCTGCATCAGCATGATTCGTATAACAAATGTCAACTCCCATAGGTAACCCCATAAGTTTCCCACAAAAATGATCTTCCAATCCTGCTCGAATGATTTGTTTTCCATTGTATAAATACTCAGGACCAATAAAACCAACGACAGTATTCACAAGTAAGGGAGAAAATTTCCGAGCAACCGCATAAGCTCTTACTTCTAATGTTTGTTGGTCGATTCCATGATGTGCCCCAGCTGACAAAGCACTCCCTTGCCCTGTTTCAAAATACATTACGTTATTGCCTATCGTTCCTCTCTTCAATGACAATGCCATATCTTTTGCTTCTGCTAAGAGAGACAGATTGATCCCAAAACTCTGATTCAAATCTTCTGTTCCGCCTATCGATTGGAATACTAAGTCTAGTGGTGCTCCTTTTTGCATCACTTGCATGGAAGTGGTAACATGAGTGAGGATACAGGATTGTGTTGGAATGGAATATGTTTGGATGATCGTATCTAACATTTCTAATAATGTGATACAAGTGGGCACATGGTCAGTGGCAGGATTAATTCCAATCACAGCATCTCCACTACCTAGTAACAATCCATCTAAGATACCTGCGGCAATTCCTTTCGGGTCATCGGTGGGATGATTTGGTTGCAAACGAACCGATAACCTCCCTGGTAATCCTATTGTATTTCGGAACTTTGTGATAATTCTGATTTTTTGACTAACCAAAATTAGATCCTGATTGGACATGAGTTTTGAAACAGCAGCAACCATTTCGGGAGTGAGTCCCATTCGAATGGATTCTAAAACAGGTAAATCAGTTGTTTCCGATAGTAAAAAATCCCGAAATCCGCCTACCGTCAAATGGGAAATCATCTTAAATGCAGAATGATCATGTGATTCTAAAATGAGTCTCGTCACCTCATCCTTGTTTGCTGGAATTATTTCGATATTTAAAAATTCTGATAAGTAAATATCAGCTAATACCATTTGTGCAGCAATTCTCTCTTCTTGGTTTTCTGCTGCTAAACCGCTTAAAATATCTCCAGAACGAAGAGGAGATGCTTTTGCCAAAACTTCTTTTAAGTCACAGAACTGATATGTTTTTTTTCCAATGATGATTTGATAACTCACTCGTTTACTATACCTGATTTTTCTTTTTAGAATAGAACTTTTCCCATATTTCGATTCTCAATTTTACAAACAGTTTTGTCTAAAAAATAGACAATGTATGAAAAAAGCCCTTCTCGTCCTTGGAAACCAACTTTTCGATTTAGATGCGATAATCCCCGAAGACAAACGTTCCGAGTACATTGTTTTTATACGCGAAGACAAAGAATTATGTACGTACTTCCAGTTTCACAAACAGAAAATATTATTTTTCTTTTTAGCAATGAGAGCTTATGCAGAAGAACTAAGAGGATTAGGATTTTTGGTTCACTACGAACCTTTGGATGTAAATTCCGATTCCTATGAAGTAAAGCTGTCAAATTTTCTGTTAAAAGAATCCATTGCTGAATTACACTACTTTGAAATCGAAGATCGATTTTTTGAAAAGAGAATCCTTTCGTTACTCCAAAAGGCAAATGTAAAAGGAATCGTACATCGATCTCCTATGTTTCTGACAAAACGCAAAGATTTTGAAGCCTATTTATTAACTCATAAAAAACCATTTATGAAAACTTTTTATGAATCACAACGAAAATCATTACATGTGTTAGTTGATGATAAAAAAGAACCGATTGGTGGGAAATGGAGTTTTGACACAGAAAATCGGAAAAAACTTCCAAAATCCTACCAAGCTCCCAATTTACCCCAAATCAATTTTACAAACAAAGAGAAGGAAGTGTTCCATTTGGTTGAAAATCATTTTCCAAACCATCCCGGAAACACAGAAAATTTTTGGTTACCAACAACTCGTAATGGTGCTAAACATTGGTTAGATCAATTTCTTAAGGAAAGATTAGATTTATTTGGTCCATATGAAGATGCTTTTTCACAAACCTTTCCGTTTATACAACATTCGGTACTCACTCCATTTTTAAACGTGGGTTTATTAACTCCCAAGGAAGTTGTAGAACTTACGTTAGATCACGCAAAGAAATATAAAATCCCTATTGAATCATTGGAAGGTTTCATCCGCCAAATCATTGGTTGGCGAGAATTCATTCGGGGAATCGATCAAAATTTTGGAGAGATCCAAGAATCAAAAAATCATTTTGGTCACAAACGAAAATTCACACAACATTGGTTTGATGGTAATACTGGCATTCCACCTCTCGATTTTGTGATTAAGAAGTGCACAAAGTATGGATATGCACACCACATTGAACGATTGATGGTGCTGGGATCATTAATGGTGTTATTCGAAATCCATCCTAAAGAAGCTTACCGTTGGTTTATGGAGATGTTCATTGACTCGTCTGATTGGGTGATGGGACCCAATGTTTATGGGATGGCCCTCTTTAGTGATGGCGGAGTTTTTGCCACCAAACCATACATATGCGGATCGAACTATTACCAAAAAATGGGCAGCTTTCCAAAAGGAGAATGGGAAGAAGCTGTGGATGGATTGTATTGGTCGTTTATCGAAGCCCATCAATCAGAGTTTTCCAAAAACCCTCGCACTGCTGTCCTCGTGGGAAATTTACACCGAATGCAAAAAGATAGGAAGGAAAAACTCTTCGAGAGAGCAAAAGTCTGGAAAGACAAACTTACCTTCCATTCCTAAAACCCGAAGGAACGAGGCTTATGAAGTTAGACCAGAGCCAATCACCTTGCCTCATGCCCGAAAAACGACAATTCCATGTATAAATTTAGATTGAATCTAAAAAATTTTGCTTGCCTCCTAAATTAGATTAAATCTAATTCTATACTAAATCTAGAAAGAGAAGGTCAGTATGAGAAATTTCAGACGTTTCACAATCGCTCTCCTTGTGTTGTTCCTTAGCCCAATCGGAGCCGCGGACACCAAAGAGACCCAAGGGATGGACCGCCAAAACACATCCAACCAATTTTGGTGGCCAGAACGCTTGGACTTGGCACCACTCCGCCAACACAGTGCAGAGTCAAGTCCGATGGGCAGGCAATACAATTACGCCAAAGAGTTCAAGGAATTGGACATCCAAACCTTAAAACAAGAAATCAAAACACTGATGACCACATCCCAAGATTGGTGGCCATCTGATTATGGACATTACGGTCCTTTTTTCATTCGTATGGCTTGGCATAGTGCAGGAACCTATCGAATTTCTGATGGGCGTGGTGGAGCTGGTGGTGGACAACAACGGTTTGAACCACTCAATAGTTGGCCAGATAATGCAAACCTCGACAAAGCAAGGAGGTTGTTATGGCCAATTAAGAAAAAATACGGTAAAAAAATTTCTTGGGCAGACCTCATGGTGTTAACAGGGAACGTCGCACTAGAGTCGATGGGATTCAAAACCTATGGATTTGCTGGCGGAAGAACTGATGATTGGGAAGCAGACTTAGTCTATTGGGGTCCTGAGAAAAAATTCTTGGAAGACCAAAGATACAAAGGCAATCGAGAATTAAAAAACCCACTCGCTGCCGTTCAAATGGGACTTATCTATGTCAATCCAGAAGGGCCTAATGGGAATCCTGACCCACTAGCAGCCGCTAAAGATATTCGTGAAACATTTGGCCGAATGGCAATGAATGACGAAGAAACAGTCGCACTGATTGCAGGTGGACATACATTCGGGAAAGCTCACGGTAAAGCTGATCCATCCAAACATGTTGGAAAAGAACCAGCAGCTGCTGGGATCGAAGAACAAGGATTTGGTTGGAAAAACAATTACAAAAAAGGAAACGCAGAAGACACTATTACCAGTGGTCTTGAAGGGGCATGGACGGCAAACCCTACTAAGTGGACAACTCAATACCTAAACAATCTATTTGGCTTTGAATGGGTACAAACAAAAAGTCCAGCTGGTGCCATCCAATGGATTCCAAAAGATGGAGCCGGTGCAAACATGGTTCCAGATGCTCATGACAAATCGTTACGCCATGCTCCCATCATGTTTACAACCGACTTGGCATTAAAATTTGATCCAAGTTATAAAGTAATCGCAAAACGTTTCCAAGAAAACCCGAAAGAGTTTGAACTCGCATTTGCAAAAGCATGGTTCAAATTAACTCACAGAGATATGGGTCCTCTCTCTCGATACATAGGCAAAGACCTTCCAAAAGAAGCTTTGATTTGGCAAGACCCTGTGCCCGCAGTTTCTCATAAATTGGTAACTACAAAGGAAATTGAAATCCTGAAAGGAAAAATCCTAAAATCTGGACTGACAATCCCACAACTTGTCAGAACAGCATGGGCATCTGCATCTACTTTCCGCAGTACGGACATGCGAGGTGGTGCCAATGGTGCAAGGATCCGCCTAACACCTCAAAAGAATTGGGTTGTCAATGATCCAGAAGAGTTAACAAAAGTTCTAAACAAACTAGAACAAATCCAAGAAGACTTCAACAAGTCAGGAAGTAAAATCTCTCTTGCGGACCTCATCGTTCTTGCTGGAAATGTTGCGATCGAAGAAGCAGCAAAAAAAGCAGGAGTGAAAGTATCTGTACCATTCACCCCAGGTAGAACAGATGCCAGTTTGGAACAAACTGATGAGTATTCCTTTTCGGTACTAGAACCAAAAGCAGATGCTTTTAGAAACTATTACGGACCAGGTAATTATATGTCACCAACTGAGATGTTAGTCGACAAAGCAAACATGTTGTCACTTTCAATCCCCGAGATGACAGTATTACTTGGCGGAATGCGTGCATTAGATGCAAATACCGGTAAATCTAAACATGGAGTATTCACTTCGAAACCAGGAGTTTTGACGAATGATTTTTTTGTGAACTTACTCGACATGTCTACCAAATGGCAAAAATCAGAACAAACAGAAGGATTGTATGAAGGTCTCGATCGCAAAACAGGATCAAAACGATGGACTGCAACGTCTGTTGATTTGATTTTTGGCTCTCACTCAGAACTTCGTGCAGTTGCTGAAGTGTATGCTTCGGATGATGCTAAAGAAAAGTTTGTGAAAGATTTTGTTTCCGCATGGAACAAAGTGATGATGTCCGATCGATTTGATGTGAAATAAAACATGGAACCGTTCACACGAAAACGATTTCTGAAACGTTCCATTGTTCTTGCGTCCGCTCTCTTCCTTTTAGGGGGAGAGTGGAATCTATTTGCAAAAGGAATAAACGAAGAAAAAATTTCGGATCCACCAGATGGCTTAAAACCAGTATCCGAAAACGATCCCACCGCACAGGCATTAGGTTTTCACCATGATGCAAAGAATACTGATTTTAATTTGTATCCAGAAAGGAAACAACCACAAGCCAAAAACCAAGTTTGTCTGCAATGTGCCCAATTTACAAAACTCAATGAAGGTTGGGGAAAATGTTCAATCTTAACAAATGGTGTTGTGGCAACGAAAGGTTGGTGTTCCGCTTTTTCTAAAAAAATGTAATTTTAATTTTAAACTGTTTTGGTTCACCCCAAAGGGAAATCATTTGGATGGGAACCAAAACTGGATTTTATCTCTACTGCCATTGGCACTGACGGAGATCAACACCTTCAAACGTCCATGGTTTGTGCGCAAATTTTGCGTTTTTGTCTTCAATTAAATCAAATGACTTGGACTCAGATGACATACTCGTAAACACCAAATAAAATGGAGTGTCTTTCATTTTTGTCCGCTTTGGGCATAAATCTACACCTTCCGATTTTATGAATGGGTAATTGGTTCCTAACTCATCACGAAAAACCATTCCTTCCTTCAGAACACATACTCGTTTCCAATCTTTTGTATGGAGTTTTAATTTTGTTTCTGTTTCACTTACACAAATTTGATCGAGTACCACCACTCCCAAAAACTCTGCAGAGAGTTTGCAACACATCGGATTCACAGACCAATTCCGTTCGATGACTTTCTCTTTTTCCAGGGTTGGAGTTTCTGAAATTTGTGTAGGTGGAGAGGAACATGAAGAAATCAAAATCGAAAAAAAAAGAATCCCATAAATGAATGAACGAATGGATAACATGAAAGCACCTAGTCCCAAGAAATTTGATAAAAATCCTGCATGTGAGAATTTAAAATTCTATCTTTTTTTCGATTTTTTTTTCGTTCCCACCTATTTTGTCCTAGGTTTCCAGTAGGATAGACTTCATGAAGAGGTCAATTATGGATTACGTAGAATCACTTTTAGAAGAATACTTTGATGTTTCTAAACAAATGGAAAATAAGACAATTGTCATAGGGGAAACAGAAAACTATCTTGAAAGTTTACTTGCCATTGAAGAAGAAATCTGCTGGGAATTTAATGTTCCACCTACTCGTAAATTTAGAGATTTGTTTCGATTGATTCCAAATGGGATTACAAAAGAAATTTATGTAACCACTTCTGTTCAAACTCTTTCCAGAGAAAAAGCTAGATATTTTTACAGACCAAGTGAGTTTGACTTTGATTTATTTAAGGCAGCTTAAGTAAGTTAGTTGCTCTCTAGACAAAGATCACAATTCCCACATGAAATAAATGGGGAATCAAAATATTGGTGGATAAACTTTCTCCGACAATCATTTGTTTTGGTGTATTGGAGCATTTGGTAGAGTCGTTTTCCACCTTCCATTTTTTTAGCTTCCAATTCTTCTTTTGAAAATAGTGAATCATCCCATTCACTTTCCAGTTGTAAGGTTCCTTGTTCTAAATCACCAGACACTAGACCTACACGTGATAGTAAATTGATAGCAGTTTGTACCCTATGATCTGATTTGTTTTTATAAGTCATAAAGGATTGGATTGTCTCGTAATCAAGAGCGGATAATTGGTTTTGTTTTTGGGATAACAACAAATAGAGCTTTTTTAAGTAGGATATATCTGGATTTTGCCAATCTATAAAATCCATTTGGATCGCCAAATCATCTTCTGTATAAAACAATTTGCACTCTGAAGGTTTACCATCTCTCCCTGCCCTTCCTATTTCTTGGTAATATGCTTCGATACTTCCAGGAATTTGTACATGGAAAACATTTCTGACATTCGACTTATCAACACCCATCCCAAATGCATTGGTTGCGAGTAACACAACAGAATCTGATTTTAAAAATTTTGTAAGTGTTTTACTTCGATCTTGGTTGGAACGTTTTCCATGGTAAACCAAATGTGAGAATCGTTTGGTATCTAACCATCGACTAAAATTTTCTAATTCTTGGATGAGACTAAAGTATAAAATAGAAACTCCATTTTTGGACTTCAAATCTTCTAACAACTGTTTGTATTTTGTTTCCACATCAAAACATTCTGAAACAGACAGATGCAAATTGGGGCGAAATAATCCATCATCAAAAACTTGGATTTCATGAGATTTTAACCCCATTTGTTCCATGATATCTGCTTGTACGCGACTTGAGGCAGTTGCTGTTAAGGCAATTGTGGGTGGGTATTTTAAGATCTCACGAAACCATTTAATTTTGGTATAATCAGGACGAAAGTCATGTCCCCATTGGCTAATACAATGTGCTTCATCAATTGCCAGTAGAGATATTTGTATTTTGGACAAAACATCTAAAAATTCCTTTTTTTGAAATCTTTCAGGAGAGACGTAAACCATTTTCCATTCGCCAGCTCTTAACGCTTCATACCGTTTCATTCTTTCTGTGCAATTTAAACTAGAATTGATATAGGTGGCAGAGATCCCTTTTTGCACCAATGCATCCACTTGGTCCTTCATTAAAGCAATAAGAGGTGAGATGACAATACAAGTTCCTTGTAATACCAATGCAGGAATTTGGTAACAAATTGATTTTCCCATTCCCGTAGGCATAATGACTAAAGCATTTTTGCCACTGATTATGTGTTTTATAATCAATTCTTGATTCCCTCGGAATTCCGTAATTCCAAAAGGTTCATATAGTATATCCGTTTTCATTCTTATCCTTTCACCACAATTCAATTTCGTCCGTTCCAATGAGATCATTTTTTCATACGATTCATTCACCTATGATGATCTTATAGAGGAAGACTACTCCTTCTGAAGATAGAAGATGTAATGATTTATCTATTTTTCTTGGTTGGTTTTGCATTTGGAAATGATTCCAAATCTTCTGTATAGGCTCCGGAAGTTTTCATAAACGTAATGCCAAGTTCTCGTAAGGACATGATCATAGGGATTGTTTTTTTACCAAGATCTGTAAGAGAGTATTCCGTATGCGGAGGCACAACAGCATACACCTTTCGGTTGACAAGTCCATTTTCTTCTAATTCGCGGAGGGACTGTGCCAACATTTTATCGGAAATATGAGTTAATGATTTTTTGATCTCACTATAACGTAGTGTTTTTTCCCTTAGTCTCCAAAGGATGGGCATCTTCCAAGCACCACCTATCCAATCTAACACAAATTCTACAGGATTATAATATAATTTTCCTTTGTATTTAAATTCAGGCATATTCCTCCAGCTACCTACCAATTGGTAAGTTTATCACCATTACACATGGTATAGTCCAAAACTGTTTATTTTCCATACAAATCGAATTGCAAATTTAAAAAAATAAATCCCTCTATAGACTTAAAGAAGGAGTTCTATATATGAAAATTGCAATCATTGGAACTGGAAATGTTGGTGGAGCTTTGGCAATGGGTTGGTCAAAAAAGGGCCATCAAATCTTTTTGGGAGTTCGGAATCCAGAGAATTTTAAAGGCAAAGAACTTCTCTCACTTCCGAATATTACTGCTTGTGCCATCGAAGTAGCTGTCAAACAATCTGACGTGGTAGTGATTTCTACGCCCGCAAAAGAAACTTTGAATGTCGTAAAATCGTTAGGTGATACAACAGGAAAAATCATCATCGATACAATGAATATGGTCCAAAAAGAACCCTCCAATTTACACTCATCGACGACAGAAATCATTCTGAAACACACACAATCCAAAGATGTTGTGAAATGTTTTAATACAACTGGTGCCAATAATCTACTCAATCCAAAATATGGTGATACAAACCTCGATATGTTTATGGCTGGTGATTCAAGAAGTGGTAAAGAGATCGCAAAACAACTCACACTGGATTTAGGATTTGCCGATTGTTATGATGTGGGTGGGAATGACAAATTTGCGCTCATGGAAGAATTTGCATTCTTTTGGATCAACCTAGCTATGTTTCAAAAATTAGGGAGAGAAATTGGATTTAAATTATTAAAACGATAACTAAAAAAATATTCTATAAGACAAAATTTAAATATTACAAACAATTTTAAGTTCTTTTTCGCTTTCGATTTTTAGTAAGAGTTTCAATTGTCACCATGAAGAAGGCAAATTGGAAAAGGATCTTCCGGATCATGTGTTTTAGGTTTCGGAAACATGACTCCTTCCTCCTGGCAATTTATCCTTCCTTTGTTCACGATAACAAAAGGATAGAGTCAAAACATGTAACTTAGTGATCCCAAAATAATAGCTCGGTATTAATTTTCCCTTCCCTACAAAATCTAACCAAAATTTGTTTCGTATCAAAATCTAAAAGGGAATGTAAATTATCGCAAGCAAGTTGCTTGGGGAATTCCGCAAACTCGATGTTTGTGGCTTTTTGCCTTCAATTGTTCAAAAAGAATCTATCACCAAACCAGCTATTGGCGTAGTTGCCAGTAGGCATACCAAACAATATTCCTTCAATTCACATTTGGTGACTCTGATGTGTATTCCAATCTTATAATATATACCATTTAGGAGATACCAATTGTATTAAAATGTGTCATTTTGCGAATCATGTAATAAAAAATGATGAAAATTAATCTTCTGATACAATTTCTATCCAAAAACGAACGACTTTGATTTTTGTGAAAATTGTTTATAGTCAATTCATCAAAATCGCTACGTAATACTTTCAAATAAATAAATCAAAAAAGAACATTCAAATAATTTAAATTATGAATTTACTTATTATTTTGTACCATATAACATCGTATATACTATGCGGTTCATTTCCATCATCCTCGTTCTCTTTTGTTTCATAGGTTGCAGAAAAAAAGAAAATTCTGATACAGAATTAACAATTCTTGGCCTTTACCTTCTAACACCAAATGATGTCATCCTGGACTTAGGTTATCCTGGCTCCCAAAACCAATTACAAAACAGTGAACTTGTCGGGAAATTATCAGGGATCACTCTCAAAATTGGTGGCGTCACGGCAACGGGTGTTTCCGCTGTTTCTTCCGATACAATTCAATTCACGATGCCAACCATTCCTGGGATTACAGAAAACCAAGCAGTTGATTTTGTGATCGAAAAGAATGGAACCATACTATTTTCGATCAAAGTTCGGTATCGACCTATTCTCAGTTGGTCTATCAACCAACCAGTCAACCTACTCCGTCCTATTGACGGAAGAGATAATAAAAGTTTTTTCCAAATTACTGCGACAACTGCAAACCATGTGTTTAATACCTTTGGTCATAATCTTTCCGATCTAGACCTATATTACTTCACTTCCCTCGGTGGTAATCCAATCCCTTTTGCTGAAAAAAGAAGAACTGGTGCAGAATTTAACAAAGTATCTTTAAATGCGGGAACTGTTTACATTATGGTCAAACACATCAGTGGTTTCGATGGTACATACAATATGCAAATTGCCAATAGTGGAGTTGTTGCATCCAGCTCAGCCAAGTTAACATACAGTGGTTGGACATTTAACTTATGTTATGATACTATGGGATTAGGACCTGCAACGGCTAATAACTGTGATGCACAAATGGCAGTTTATAACCCAACAAGATCAGGGCGTTGTACATATCCAGGTGACCAAGGATTAACAACACGTAATTATTATGATGAAGGTGGCTTTTCAACTGCTTACAGTGAGAACACTTGTTTAAATCCAGGAGGAGGATCACAAAACGAAGCCGAGTCCATCTTTATCCCCAATTAACGATCCAATCCCTTTACCATCACACTTCCCGAAAAGAATGTTGTGATGGTTGGATTGATCCATGTTTCATTCTAGATTTCAATTAAAAACAAACCTTTGTTTGGTTTTCTCCTTCTGAACAAAATTCAGTCGTTGCCCTAGCAATGATTACGATCCGGAATTGAGAAAACATTCCAATTTTTTTCCTTCTTTCAAAACAATGCTATACAAAATCGAAATCCATTCCTCTTTACGTTTGAATCCCATGCAAACATCTAAAAAATTCACATACTTTTTTGCTTTAGTAATCAGCGTTAGTTTCATCATCAGTTTCTTCCTATATGGAATTCAAAATAGTATCGCTGAAAACAATCCCCAGATTGAATTAAAACCCTTCTCCTATTCGAAAATTTTATCACGGACAACAACAGTGATTCTATTCTTTTCGTTACTTTGGTTTTACAAAAGGATAGAAAAAAAACCGATTCGTTCTCTTGGATTGGAAAACATATCAAAACGAAAGAAAGATTTATTTTTAGGATTTTTAGCTGGGATGGCATCCCTCAGTTTTGTAGTTGCCACCAAAGTAATTTTTGGAGTATCAACTTGGGCACCCAAAGAATTTTTAGCATTTGATTATTTGATTTCTTTCTATTTTTTACTTTCTGTATTTTGTATTGGTTTTGTTGAAGAACTATTCTTTAGAGGTTATCTTCTTCAATCCTTTGTTGTCGAATGGGGTGAGAAAAAAGCAGCGATCTTTACAAGTTTGTTTTTTTCGATCACACATTTTATCCGGCCTATCCAAGATATACTTATCTTGATTCCGGAATTCATAGGATTGTTTTTAGTAGGATATGCTCTGTCTTATGCATGGATTTATACTAGGTCCCTTTATTTGCCGATCGGTATTCATGCAGGTTGGGTGTACGTTGTCAAAATGCAATCATTCTTTGTTTCTCCAATTCCTCACGACTATCATTGGTTATTCGGTGGTGAGAGGCTCGTTACGGGGTTCATTTCATGGATGTTTATGTTTTTGTTCTTATTTGGGCTCAAACGATTTTTTGAACAAATGTTACAAAAAGACCAAATGCCTACTGGATAAAGGGGTTAGCTATAATCACGCTCACACATTTTGACAACCCATACTTTGGAATCATCGATTCAATTGATTCCACTTCTTAGCAAAGAATTGTTTTCCTCTAATTTTGCCTGGAATAACAAAAATCCTAACGTTGCAATCACTCCACCAAAAAAGATAAAAAGTTCTGGCCCAAAATCTCCCGATTTCCAATCATCATGCATTAACACTAGATAAATGATTGGAGCTATATATTGATTCACAAACAACCCAACAAATATGAGTTGGTTTGCAGTGCCAGATTTTAAAAATTTCCAAAGAAACAAATTTGGATTCGAAAGTACTGTGGAGAGAGCTAGTAGAGCCATAAAAGCCATTTCTAATAAAGAGATCCCAACCCTTGGGTCGATTGACATACTTAAATAGTTTGGATTCTGAAATAAATGACCAATTAAACTAAGTCCTCCAGGAACAAGCGCTAGGTGAATCAGAATATCATCCAAAATCCAAAATCGATTTGGTGTTCTCCTTAAATACAAAAGAATCTCGTAAAAACTAAAAAAAATGAGTCCAATGGAAGTGGAAATTGAGGTCATAACAAGTGTTGACTTAGGGTTGATGTGTACGGCAGGTGCAGACAACAACATCAATATGGAAGAGATATTCCCTCCCCCAACGATCATGAGAAATGCCAAATTTGCTGTAAATGGCCAAAGTTGAAAATGCCGAGTTGCTAATCGCAAACTAACAATGACAAGAAGGGAAATTGAAGTAAAAATGGAAAGCACTGGTCCGTCTGCATGGTAAAATAAGGGAACACCGAAGATCCAAGCTACCAACGTTACACTTGAACCAATTAAAATCAGAAAATCAAGTATTTCAGCCCATTTTAAAAACCGTGTTTCCATAGAGAGATCTCCTACTTTGTTAGCGGTAATGATTGCCTCCGAAAAGATCAATTTTGCAATTCAAATTTGGTTTTGATTAAAGAAAATTCTTGCGATAAACCTGTGGAGTGACTCCATATTTTTTTTGGAAAAGAGTATGAAATGCCGATTTAGAATTAAATCCGGAAGCATAAATGATACTTATGATTGTCATTCCAGGATTCTCCTTTAAAAGTTTTGCCGCTGTTTCTAATCGAAATTCATTGATATAATTTCGAAAGCCAATCCCTAAGTTATGATTCAAAATTTCAGACAGTTGATGGGAATCTAAGTCTAAACGACTCGCCAAAGTTTGTAATGTCAATTCTTCGTTAGTGTATAAATGTTCAGTATTCATCAAATAATCCAATCGTTTGATAACATGTTGTATATCGATTCCTTTGGTTCTGCTTTCTTTATAACGGGCAACACTAGTTTCCGTTTCGAAATTCGGAATCATCTCGAAACGATTTGTTCTCTGCAAAAAAATATAAATCAAAAGTAGAAATAATCCACTACAAGCGAGTAAAAATACTTCCATATAAAAGATTTGAGCAATTAAAAACAAAAATGTGATCGAAGTGGTATAAACGATTAATCGTAAAAAAGGTGGGAATGAAGTTTTTAGATCTTCTTTAGATTGTATCCTCCATTTGACGAATTGGAATAAGATTTGAGACGTATAAAAGAAAATGGAAACAACACCGAGTCCTAACAAAAGAAAGATCCATTTTTCCGAACTTTGTCCCCAAAATTTCGATTGTCCTAGATTCATTATATCGTTTCCGTTAGTTGCTCTTAGGAGTAGGATGAATCCAATTGACAGAATTGATGGTACCAAATGAATGAAAGGGACCTTATCAATAGATCCGTTACTCATTTTTTCAAAGTAGAGGTAACAAAGTGGACCAATGAGTAATAAGAGTGGGATATGAAATCCAAATAGATATGGAAACAATGAAAAGCTATTAGCAAATTCTGCTGTCATATGAAACTGGACCAAGGATACAATTAAAAATAAAAGAGCAGAAGAATAGTCATAGAGAAGATTTGCATTAAATTTCTCTAAATTGGAAAGAGAAACATAGGAAGGATTTCTGTTCTTGTTATTTTGTTTTCCTCTCACTTGGTAAGTTTCGAGCCAGTGGGATAAAAAGAGGAGGAAGGATACGATTGCACCAGCAAAAGGAATTAAAAACATAAGGTCTTTTTCTCCTTCATTTTCCGAATGTCTATTTTTTTTAAAAAAATTTCATCCATTTCTGAGTCCATCTGTATCCAGAAGGACGACCGAAGATTTATTTTTTGCGATAATGAATTGTATGAACCAAAACCTTTTACAAAACCAATTCAACAATCGTAAAACAAAACAATTCCAATCTATCACAAGGCGATTTCTATTGTGTATATTTATGTTTGGAATTTTTTACACTCACCTCTTTGCCAATCCTTTTCATACCAAACAAAAGTATTTAAATCAAATTCCAATCAAATCACAACACAAAAAACCCATCATCACGATCATAAGTGACAACGAGTTTACCGAACTCACTGACTTTCTGGTTCCGTATGGGATTTTGAAACGAGCAGATATTTCTGAACTATACGCTATAGCACCTGTAAGTGGAAAGGTCCAACTATTCCCAGCATTGTCGGTAGAGGTGGAAACTTCTTTTGACGCATTTGACAAAGAACATCCTGAAGGAGCAGACATTGTGATAGTTCCTGCTCTTCATAATTCACAAAATCCAAACATTCTTAAATGGTTAAAAAAACAAAATGAAATGGGTGCCACATTCATTGGAATCTGTGATGGGGTTTGGACACTTGCATATTCTGGATTGTTGGATAGAAGAGAAGCAACAGGACATTGGTATGCAAAAGATAAATTAATCAAAACATTTCCAAATACAAATTGGACCAAAAACAAAAGGTATGTACATGACGATCGTATGATTACGACTTCAGGAGTCACAGCATCCATCCCAATCTCCTTGGCATTAATCGAAACATTAGTTGGAAAGAAAAAAGCCACTGAAACTGCTGTATTGTACGGTGTTGAATCCTGGGATCCGAATCATAACAGTGATAAGTTCGAATTCAAATGGAATCATTATCTACTTGCAACAAAGAACTATTTGTCTTTCTGGAATCATGAAACAATCGGAATTCCAATTTATGAAGGAATCGATGAGGTTTCTTTAGCATTAGTGGCGGATGCATATGCACGAACGTATCGATCAGATGTAACTTCGATCGCTTCCCAAACAAAACAGATCAAATCGAAGTCTGGCCTTTCCATTTATCCGGATATTACCAATCCAGAGAGTGATGGAATCAATGTAAAGGTTTTGATTCCAAAGGATGGGAAATCATTTTCCTTACTTAAGGAAACCTATGATACCATCCAGAAAAGGTATGGAGAAACAACAATGGAATTTGTTTCACTTCAAATGGAATTTCCATTTCCATAAAAGTTTTTAGAATTGCAGGAACAAAACAATCGGATGAGTCTAAGTCCAACCTTATTACACCAGTTAGAGAATGAAGATAACAAATGGTTGTTTTGTATACGGACAACTCCTTAACTTCCAATTGGTTAGGTTCTGCCACAGTTAACCTCTATTTGTCAATTATTTCTTTACGAAAGACTTCACCAGGCAAAAAGATGATACATAGATGGAATATACCTACCAATTGCCTAATATCGAATCCATTGGAGACACCTGGACCTATTTTTGGTTACAACTACCGTATGGAATTCCAGGGATTATCTCACTAGTCGTTGGTTTCTTTTTAAGCGCTTTCAGTTTTCGTAGGATATTTCATACCAGTGGTGAAGACAGAATTCTTTCTCTCAATGTAGCCATTTCCTTTTTTGGATATGGAATTCTTGGTCTTGTACTCTCGCTTAGAGCTTGGATCATGGACCGTGAACTCTTACTGGCACTGAACAATTGGTTGTATCTCTTTATCCTACTCATTTTGCCTTCTAACTTTTACATTTGTTATGCGCTTTCTCGAAAAAAAGTATTTTTGTATTATACATATCTTTGTTGGATCAGTGTGATCTTTGGTTATGTGGGACTTTTCCAAGGACTCGGTTTTCATAATGAGTGGTTTGATTACCAATTTGGAAAGTATCCAAAAGCAACAAATTTCATAAAACCATTTGGAATCATACCACTCGTTGGTTACTTTGTTTTAGTTTTGCCTTTTTTTACATTCCAATGGAAAATATTATTAAAACGAATTCATAAATCATTATTCATTGGCTATAATGTTCTGTTTTTAATGACAATTTCCAATGCTCCTGTTTTACTTGGGTACAATGTGTATCCCGGTTCCTTTTTTATCTTTATCCCTCTGATCTTAATTGCTTACGGAATTTTCCGTTCCGATTTTCTCGATGTAAATGAACTTCTGTTTGATCGAAATGGATTATTTTACATTTTGTTCGGTGTGGTTTCTTTTTCACTGATTGTTCTCAGTGGAACAGTGGCATTGGGCTTAAGTCATAGTGCCTATTTGAACGACAATTGGTTTCCTCATGCCCTTCCTCCTACTATTTCTTTTTTTGTCGCTATTTTTATGGCAATCATTGTAGCAGGTAGTAACCCACAAGCAAAGATCAATCAATTATGTGCATTTTCTCTCATCATCACAGCTTTTTATAATTTACAATCCATCCCTACGAAACTAGAGCTCAATTATTTAATCCTTCTTCGTATATCACAGGTTAGTTTTTTAATATTTTCACTTGCACCAAGTATATTATCACGATTTGTTTTAAAAGCAATTGGAAGTGAAAGACCCAAGTCTTTACGAGTTGTAGATTTAATTTCAATTCTATGTTCTGTTTTATCGATCACACCTTACCTACACAATGGTTACTACCATTACGACTATGGAATCATCCATAAAAGTTCCATAGTGCCGTATCTACTCGGTGTCGCTGGATTTTTCGCGTTTATCATTGTAGGAAGAGAAATCCGCAAACGATGGATATTCTTACCAAAGGAATCAAAGGTTGCATTAGGATCGGTGTTACTTTCAGGAGTATTTTTATTAACTGCATTTTTTCCTTCGCATGGGTTTGTAATTCCACCTATTTCTGATTATTTGTTCATTCCAACCACCTTACTTGGATTTGCTGTATTGAAATTAGGTGCATTTTCATTGCCAGGGAGAACCATTCGATTCAGTCAAAAACTAGCCAATTTAGGAATCTTTTCTATCTTATTTGCTAGCTTATTACAAATGCCAAAGTTTTTAGAAAAATTAGCATTTGGAGAAAGCCTATTTCACATAACACTAGTTACACTTCCATTGGTGTTATTCAATTACCTGCTTGTTTATGTTTTTGCAAGGCCTCTCGCGGAAGAATTAGATAGAAGTTATATCCTCTTGGAGCAAGCAAAAAAGGAAGCAGAACTTGCAGGCGAAGAATCAGAAAAACTTTTATTAAATATCCTTCCTAAGTCCGTCGCTGAAGAAATTAAAATCAATGGGTATTGTGAACCAAAATCTTTCGAAGAAGCTACCATCCTCTTCACTGATTTTCGAGGTTTCACAGAAGTTGCAAAAAACATGGAGTCAAACGAACTCATCACAGAACTCGATGCATGTTTCACCCAATTTGATGAAATCATATCAAGAAACCAATTGGAAAAACTCAAAACCATTGGTGACTCTTATATGTGCGCTGGCGGATTACCAGATCCAAACTACACAAATCCAATCGACGCATGCCTTGCAGCTCTTGAGATCAGATCCTTTATGGACCAAATGAAAGACATCAAAACCCAACTAAATCTTCCCTATTGGGAACTACGAATTGGAATTCACACAGGCTCTGTGATTGCTGGAGTTGTTGGTCGTTTTAAGTTTGCGTATGACATTTGGGGCAGTAGTGTCAACACCGCTTCTCGTATGGAAAGTTCGGGGATTGTTGGTGAAATCAATATCTCACAATCTACCTATGACAAAGTACGATTTTTATTCCAATGTGAACATAGAGGAAAAATCGTCGATAAAAACGGGGAAAGGCGAGATATGTATCTTTTGAAACACATCAAACCAAAGTTTTCCAAAGACGGACTTGTTCCCAATGAATTGTTTTGGTCCATTTATCAAAAAATCAAACAAGGCAGTAAAATTGTTTTAAGATCAAAACTGGAAACAGAAAAGATTCTCTAATCTATTTTCATTGTCATGAATCGTTAGAAGATACAAGTTTATTCTATGACTTCCCAAAAGAGTTCCCTTCCTTTTTACAACCGTGTCCAATGGTTGACTTTACAAGTCATTTGGAATTCTCTCAGTGCAAAAGAAGTCATCCCCTTTTTATTCCAATTCCTAAAGGAAAGATTTCGTTTGAATCGGTCAAACTTTGGCAAGGAATGGAATACAAAATGGCAATCAAATGCCAATCAATTGAATCCGCTTGACCTCATTGCCTTTTTTATCGCTTACAAAAGAGTGACAAACCAGGAACGAGCGTTAATGTTACTGATTAAAATTCTCAAACAACAATCGACAGAAGTATTTTTGGAAATGGTGGAAGTGTTTCGGAAGTATGGGATACGGGTGATCTAGCAGAATGGTTCGAACGTCCCGGTCTTCCTACTTGATAAAGCAGCCATTACTCGGGAATCAGATTATAAATGAATATTGCCGCCTTATCATTGTTACTTCCTTTTCATTTGGAAGTGTGACTAAGCCCCTCCATCCATAAACTTTGTTTCTTTTCTGCTGTCTTCAATGCATCCAAAACAATAGAACGTAAATCTATAATTGATCCAAATACACCATCCAAAACCTTTGTACGATGAGCATCATTTTTTGCTTTGGCTTTTTCTTTATAAGAATCTAAAAAGTCCTTTCTGAGTGAATTAATTTCATCCTCTTTGTTTTCCTTTCGTAACTGAGCCACTTTAGCACCTTGGAATAAATCGAAGGCTGAATGAGCTCCCATTACGGCAAGGGTTCCTTCCTCCCATGCATGGTATGACACTGCTGGTCTTAAAAAACCACTAAAAGCATGGATCTGGCGTCCACCATAATTTTGTCTGAGAACAATTGACACGATAGGATTTGTGGAGAGGACATTTACATCCAACGACTCACCACCTATTTGTTGAATGCGTAGTCGTTCTTGTTTGGTTCCAGGAACAAAACCAGGTGAATCGGATAACATAAGTAAGGGGATTTTGTGTTTGTTTAAAAATTCCATAAATATTCTAAATTTTTCTGTTCCCTGGGCATCAGGTGCTCCGCCGTCTTTTGGTTGGTCAGCGATGACACCAATGGTTTTTCCGCCGATACGACCAATCCCTGTTACCAAACTTTTACCTGGGTCTTCTTTATAAAATTCAACGAAACTAAGATCATCTAAAATTTCACGAATCACCAATTTTTCCATATCATAGGCAACAGAAGAATCAATGGGAATTTGTGGATAAGAATGGCGATTCGAAAAATTTTCTAGTTCTCTTATATGCAAAAGATTGAATATTTGAGATGCTTTCAAATATGCTTCTTCGTCCGATTGCACCGTAATCGTTGAACAATGTTCTGGGTTAGAAATTTTTGACGATGGAAATTTATTTTCCTCGAGATCCTCTGATTTTACCCAAATCCATACATCACCAACGGAAGATAATTCTGGTATAGCAAGACCTTCTCTATCTTTGACAATATGGATAAGTGCCCTACTAAACTTTTGTAATTGTTTTTGGAAGTCTCGCCTGACTCTTAGCGACTGGTTATTTTCAGCATAAGAACTTCGAAACCATTTTGAACCATAAACTAAGAGTAAACCTGAATTTATTTTCTGTGCTATCCTTACCGATTCTTTTGCTTTGACTAATGCTTGGATGGAATGAAAACCAAATTCAGTCCGGGGTCCAAGTGCGATAATCGGATTACCCGCCATTGAAAAAAGTCCAGAAACCAATGATTCCGAACCTGAATAATTTGCCTTAATGGAAAGGTATTCGCCCGAGTCCGCAATTTGTTGGATTTTTCTTTCTGAAAAAATATTTTTGGATCCATCTCGATTCTGATTTGTAAGCGAATATAAAGAAGGACTTTCCGTTTTGTTACATAGTATGGATTGTATTTTATAGAGTATTGCGATCAAGTGGGGTTTGTCGTTAGCGACAAAATCTACGGTTCCTGTTCCATGCCCCATCACTCTCGCACCACCAATTTCATAATTTGTCAAAGATTCCCCCGTGACAGATTCAATGACAGAGGCACCAGTGAGCACGCGGTAAGATTGTTCTTCATCTAAAATCACTTGGATGGAAGCCTGAGAAGACCCGTAAACATCGAGACCAGTGGAAGACCCAACTCCAACGGCAACAACATAACACTGGCTAGGGTTATCATCTGGCGCATATTTTTTAAAATTCAAATTAGGAAGAGTTTCTAAATGAAGCAAAAAATTTGATATTATGGAATCGTTATGTGATTCAATTGCGGAACGAAACTCTTTTGATTTTACCCTATGTGTAAGAAGTGCAGTGATAAAAAAACCTTCCGCTGCACGATTGAGAGCAACCATACCTTCTTTTATGTTCGCTCCAGCACCATCATTCCAAACATAAAGAGGTATATCTTTTCTATATGCAATGTAGGCAGCACTCAAATATTTTTTTCCTTCTTTATCCCCTGTTGCACCACCTGCGATACGAGAGTCTTTTAGAAAAAATAAAACATCACCAGAAGCGAGTTTTCCTAGATAAATTTTAGCTCCTACCTTTTGGATTTGTTTTTTTTCAGTGGAGCTGTCGTTCTCTAAAAAATCCAAACCTGGTATTAAAATTTCTTGGAAACTGTTTGCATCTAACGTTTCTTCGACCCACCTTTCTACAGGCCATTTGCCTTTTTCATATAGTTTGGAATCGTTTTTATCTGCCTCAGATGAGTAAGGAAATTTTATATCATTCTTTCCTATTTTATCAATTCTAAGTTTTCCATCTCTAGTGAAAAATGAATAGGTTTGAAAGAAACTTTTTTTGTTTATATTTCTTTCAATATCAATTGTTAAACTAGAGAATGCTGCATGGAAAAAAAATTCTAAAATAGAATGAGCACTATTGTATAATTTTTCATATTCAATTACCTTGTTTATATTTTTATCATCAGCGTTTGGAATTTTGTTAGAATACGAAATCATTTCTAATCTTAAAAAATCAGCCTTTTTGGCATTGTTCGCACCTTGTAAAACCGAAGCCCCAAAAATTGCTTCTTGTTCCAATTTAGGACAATGGAATTTTTCTTCGCTATCCGGAATTGGAATTAAAAAATTAGTATTCATAACCACAAACAAAAGATAGGTGGATGTTCCCTGTCCTTGGATATGAAATAAAATTTGATGCTTCAATGGTGAATGGAGTCTTCGAATTTCTCCCATGTTCTTCCAATAATTTAATTTCTTTTGGATTAAGTTTTGCACCTGTTTTGGAAAATCCGATCCAAGGTTTGGATCAGACTGATCCAATGATTGTATGAACTCCGACTCTTCCAACTTTGGTTGTTCAAATAGAGACCACGGATTCTTTTTAAATTTGGCAAAACTTTCATGGTGACGACGTGAAAGAGTTTTAATGCCTTCTGGAATATCGAAATTAAAATTTCTCCTCCTACCAAGGATAACCCGAATGATGGATTCTAATTTTGGTTCTTGTTCCCTTTCTTCAAAGTACAAAAGAACTCGCAAATTTAAACTTGTGGACTTGGACTCTGGAACAAGTGGACTTAATTTTTCTAAAATTTTTGCGAATAATTCCCTTTGTTCTTTTTGAGTTTTAAATGCAGACACCATATAATAAAAGGCTTCCCCTTGGTCAGGTCTTTTCCGAAAGGTTGTCAGTGCCTTAACTCCATAGTGGTGAAAGACTTTGGTCAATAACCTTGAAGTGGATTTGTTTGGAACAAATCCTTCTGTATCCCAATGTAAAAGAGACCTTTGCATTTCACCTAGATGTGAATGTACAGATCCTATTTCTGAAGAAAATAAACTCCGGAGTGATACATTAAATTTTATAACAAATTTTATAAATGAAGTCCAATTTTTGCTCTCTTCAGTTGATTTTAATATAGAATCTATATTAAGATGATCTAATAAGTAATGAATCCTAATATGCGAATTTTCACCTTTTATAAAACCCAAAATCCATGAATAAAAAAACTGCAAAATTTCATTTCGGGATTCGATTGAATTGAATTCAGAATCAAATTTAAAGTTTTGATTTGTATCTTTCCCAGTAGGGATGGAATTCCAATGATTCAGAATGGAAAACTTTGAAATTTCACTAGAAGTTTCTTCAATGAACAAATCACCATTTGGATTTGCGGATTCATTTGGGGTTACTCTCACAAGTACTTCGCCTTCCGAAAAACTTTTACCCAAAATTTGACCTGATGCGGTTTTTCCTCTGACCAATTTATTTAGATTTCCGTCTTCAACGATGTGTTCAATAAACCCATCAACTGGCGATTTTAAGACAGTTTCCATCTTCATCGCTGAAATCATGAGTAAAGGTTCATCCTTTTTAATCTTACTCCCGACAGTCCAAGGACGAACAGTTTTTGGATCATTGAATATTTTGACAAATGTTCCTTGGAATGGTGAACGTAAAAAACCAATTTCATTTGCTGATACATTTCCGGATTCAAACTGGAGTTGAATCCTCGCATAATGTAATTTCCCATCAAGTTTACTTGTAAATCGAATCAAATGAAAACTAGGTTTTACATCGATTCGTACAGAGATAGATCTACTTTCTGATTCCGCTAAAAATTGGTTCCCATCAGAACTATAACGTGTGATGCGAATTTTTTTTGACAAAATTGTATTCCCACTTACTAAAAATTCACCTAGACCAGTTCTAAGTACTGTTAACTTAATGATTTTGTCTTGGGATGTTATTTTAAATTGGAATGGTGAATTTAAAGTTTCATTTGAATAAAGTATTTTAACTAAATCTCTTTCACGAAATGTTTCGGAAACATTTTTACCTGATAACCGTAAAGTTTCGCCTAAACAAGCATAGATGATAGCCTCTTCCAGATAATCAGTGTTAGATATTGTTAATTCCTTATTGTCATCAAGGAGTCGATTGTCATAGTCACCGGCTCCAAATAAATCGTGCCTGATGATCATTAGAAGTTGTTCAATATTAGTGGTGATACCTCGGATGAAAAGTTCACTCAAGGCTCTTTCCATTCTTTGGATGGCTTCATTCCGATCACGTCCGTAAGAAATTAATTTCCCAACCATCGGATCAAAATCTCCAGGAATTTTATCCCCTGACTTGAATCCAAAATCGCAACGAATCCCATTAAACGTTGGCAATTCTAACTCTTTGATTTTTCCAGGAGACGGTGAATAGTTTTGGAAAGGGTCTTCTGCATAAATACGGCATTGGACAGAATGGTTTCTATCTCCAAACCGTTTTCTTTTTACCGTATCATATTGGATTTGGTTGAATCTTTCATCGAATAAAAAGATTTGCCACTTAGCTAAATCGATTCCTAAGGATTGGTCTGTTACAGTGTATTCAACTTGGAGGCGAGTGTTCATCTCCAAAAATCCAAATTGACCTGAGTTTCGGTCTAATAAAAATTCTACAGTGCCCGCACCACAACCATCTGAGTATCCAGAAATTTCAGAAAACTTTTCTGCGTTGGAAAGTAATTGTAACTGGACATGATCATCTAAAAAAGATTCTCCAGATTCTTCTATAATTTTCTGGTTTCTCCTTTGTACGGCACATTTCCGAATTCCAATGGCAACTCCATTAAAAATTTGAACTTCAAAATGTGCTGGTGTTTCTATATACTTTTCAAGATAGAAGGTATCATTCTCATAAGAATTTAGACCAATCCGTTTTGCACTTTCTATTGCTTGGGGTAATTCTTCCACGGAACGAACAACTAACATACCTTTTCCACCACCACCAGCATCCAATTTTATGATGACAGGAAATCCAATGCGTTTGGCTTCCACTTCCGCTTCTTCCACACTTTCGATAGAACCTGAACCTAAAAAAAGTGGAATCCCATTTTCTACTGCTAATCGGCGCGCATCTAATTTATTACCCACTCTTCGCATAACGGAAGATTTTGGGCCCATAAAAGTGATACGGTGATCGTAGAATTTTTCTACTTCCAGAAGGCGTTCTACGAATAAAAAATTTTCTGATAAAAATCCATAACCGGGATACACTGCATTTGCACCGGATTCTAAAATGGCAGCGCAGATCACTGGTATACTAGCATAGTTCCTTGCTTCACCTATGTAGATCACTTGGTTTGCAAATTCAAACCAAGATTGACCTCTATCTTGATCAGCAACTACCGCAACTGATTGTATGCCTTCTTCCTGTAAGGCGAGTATAAATCGTTTCGCGATCTCTCCTCTATTTGCGATGAGTACTTTTTTTAAAACACCATTTCTTTCGGAAGTTTGTTTGGCAACATTCAATCCTAAATTTGGATCACTTTTCTTAAGTTCTGATCTAACTCTTTCTATGTCTTCAAAATGTGTTAAATCTAATGTATTATTGTTATTGAATATAATATTTTTATGAACCATTTTATTTTCCTAAAATTCAATTAAAACTTGGGATGCTGCGTACTCATGTACATGCGTTATTGATAGTTTAACAGATTCCATTTGGAGATCCGAAATAGTCTTTAAAAGTGAGCCATAATAACGGAAATATGGCCTACCAAAATCATCGTTTCGAATCTCCAATTCAGAATACTTAAATGAAATCGTTGGTTTGGTATGCAACCAACTACCATCCAGAGCTTTTAGAAATGCTTCCTTAGCGGCATATCTACCTGAATAAAATGTTGCCCGCTGTTTTGTTTGTTTCAAATTTGCTGCTTGTTTCTCCCAATCGGTAAATGTTTGGTCAAAAAAAGCTGTCCCAGGATCTTTTAAGTAAGATTCAAATTCTGGAATGTACACCATATCCATACCAATCGAATAGGAACTTTTCATTTTACACTACCGACCGTAACATTCTTGGTAGTTTTTCTGTATGTTGCATCTAATAAGGCAGTTTCTTCGTCTTCCTGTGGAATGAATGATTGGGTTTTACGTTTGTACAAAGTAGTTCCATTACCCAAACGAATTTCATGGTAACGTGTGATCGCAAACCTACCTCTTTCGATACATTTGTTAACATAACTTACTTTTTCTTCCGGTGACAAATGAACCCAAAAGAAGTTCCTGTGTAAAAAGAGACAAAGTGCTGCAATATGACCAAACCCAAGGGAGGTTAATATACCCGCCTTAAAATGCCCCTTCCCAAATTGAATCGCCTCATCAGTGAAGTTGATGAAAGTATACGGATCCATGTCAGTATCTACATCCGTCAAATTTCTGTTACCTGAAATGATTCCTTCTTCAAGTGTTTGTAGCACCCCAATCGACTGCCACATAGCTGCTCCACCCTTGGAATGTCCTGTCAGGTATTTTTGCGAAACTACAGGAAGGTTGTTACCTGGAGTTCTATTTAGTTTCAACATCATCTTTTGTAAGAGGTTGTTTTCATTTTTATCATTTGCTTTGGTTGATGTGTCATGTTTGTAAGCAAATCCAATGTCATCACCTGACAATCCAAAGGAAGCCAAAGCAGATTGTATCGGAGAACTTTCTTCATTTGAGTCAGCAGCAAGAGAAAGAAGACCTATTCCTGGCGCAGGGATTGATGTGTGAATTCCATCCGTACGAGACCCTGCAAAACCTAAGATTCCGTAGACGGGAAGCCCCATTTCTAAGGCCACATCTCCCCTTGCCAAAAGTAAAATTCCTCCGCCTTGTGCTTCCACAAACCCATTCCTTCGGCTGTCGTTAGGCCTTGATACTTCTGATGCTTCAATGCCTTGGTTTTCCATTTCGAAACTGTTTGCAGTTGCGTTCATATCCCCAAAACCAATCATACTTTCCTCGAGGGTATCGTCAAAGGCACCAGCGATCATAAACTTTGCCTTTCCTGAAAGTATATTATCCCGAGCCATCTCAAGTGAAACTCCCCCAGTTGCACATGCGGCAACAGGTGTGATCACAGTGCCATACAGTCCCGCATAAGAGGTGATAGCCCATGCTGCAGCAACATTGATCAACGATTCTTGAAGTGCATCATGTTGCCTATCTTCACCAAGTCGAAAGTTTAGAAACATTCGTTTGATTTTTTGCATCCCACCCATACCTGAACCAACACTAGACCCAGCTTGGCTTGGATGAATGTAGTCAAATAATTCAAATGGATCCATACCTGCTCTGAGGTAAGCTTCACATGTACAGTACAAGTTATAGATTGTAATCGGATCCACTTGGTGGATGAGATCTTTAGGGATGCCATACCTTTCAGGATTCCAACCGTCAGGGATTTGACCTGCTATCCGTCGCTTGATTCCAACAGATTTTTTTACTTTTAAGACCGAACCTTTTTTTCGTTTGATTGTCCACTTTTCTGAAGTTGGATTGAAATAAATTTCAGTTTTTTCTGGATCAGCATTTTTATATTCTAAAGCTTCTTCTTTACTAGCGATTGGAAATATTAGATCATCTTCTAACACTACATCTGCATATACTGATATTTCTGTTGGATCAAACGGTGAGGTTTCAGAATCTACTATGCGAATACCAGTACTACTTAAAATTTCCCCTTCATACTTCTCTTTAATTTGCCATTCCAATACTGGTTCCCCAGTTTTTGTATCTGTCCAAACCTTTCCATTTGGTCCCATCTGGTATTGGATATAACCCAAACTCCATGCGAGTTCGGCACAAGCCTCTAGCGATAAAACTCCTGACTTTTCAAGTTCCCAACGGGTCATGGAGCCTCCAAAAGGACCAACCTCCGCATAACCAACAACACATACTAAATCTTTAACTTCAGTAGTTCTATTTGTTTGGTAACTAGAGAGATCTTCCTCCGTTGGAATCTCTGGAAATTTTAGCCCATGTTTTGGTAAAACATTTGTTAGTTTTTTAGAATCTGTTTCCAAACTCAATTTTTGTTTAAGACTTTGTACTTCAATGTTTTGTTTGGTTTGTGAATTTAGAAAGGTACGTATCTTTGATAAAGTTGATACTAAATTTTTTACCTTACCAAGCCCTCCAGTGAGGTCAGCCTTCACCACTTCTAATGTTTCATTGCGTAGACTCCAGGCTGCAAATCCTGTGAGTAACAAACCCATCTCCGATCGTGAGTATGTTTTTATATTGCATTCTGCTTCCAGTAGTGGAGCAGATAAATCGTTTGCTCCCATAAGCCCTGTTCCTCTAACCCATCCGATCACTGCACCGAGGATACGAACGGAATTTCCCCATTCATTTGCCTCAGAGAATTTTTTTCGGTATAAAGTTTCAAGTCCCAGTTTCGTTTCAGCATAGAGTCCATCTTTCCCAAAAATGCCATGGTTTGGGGAAAGAGGTAAAATTACTTTGAGTTTCGAATTCGATTCCTTTTGATTTTTTCTCTGTGCACCTAACTCACCGATTAGTTTTTGAACACCAATAAGCATGACTCGAACAGAAACTAACGAAGATTGGTCCAAATTGGAAGCCGCGTTTTCTTCACCCACCGCAGCAAAAGGAATTAAAAAATCTGGATGCCAATTTTTAGCTTTTAAGTAACCTACAAGTGACCGGATGTCCTCGAATGAACCTTGTGAAAATGGAACTATTTCTAATCTTGAGGTTTTTGCACCGTACATTTGGTATAATTCTTTGAACTGTTTGACTCGTTTTGTCGAATAAGATGTTGTTGTGAGCACAACATCTGCCCCGCCCATTAAAAAAGCTTTCACCACTTCCCAAGCAATCGAACCTGGGCCTGCACCTGTTACCAAAACCTTTTGGTTCTCAAAAGATATTCCTGATTTTAAAATTGTCTTCAGTACTTCTTTGAACTCATTTGTGACAGTTTCATTTTCTGCAAAAGAAGAACCAAAATCATCACTTCCACTTAGCGTTAGGCGCTCATTTGGAAAATCTTCTGGATCGATTTGGTTTATTTTTTCCTCGCAAATAAAATTTCCATCGAGTCCTACTTTGAGGTAAGGTGTTAATGTTGTGTTTGGAGCTTGGTAAACTGGATTTGGATTTGATTGTGAACTGAGGTTATCCAGAAGTTTGGTATATTCTAAACCTACAGATTTAAAATACTCAGTATCTGATTTTAAATTCGCCTTAGAAGCTTTTTCTAAAAACTGCGAACGCCAATATACAATATGATCACAAAGTTCTTTTGAATTGTGATTTTGTAAATAGACGAGATCCTCTTTTGAAAACTCTTTTGAATCCCTTCTTAAAAATGCTGCAGTCTGTTTCAATAAATACTTTTTAGCCCACTGTTTTGAGTTTTTAAAAATTACTATTTTACTTTCAGAAAAGATTGGTTGGATATCATCCGAAACGAGAGTTCGAGCTTCTTCAATGGTTTTTAAATCTTTAACCAAGTATTCTGAATATGGATCATCATCGAGCAAATGCCGGCGGAGATCTGAAATGGACTTTGAAAAAAGGCCTTCAATTCCAAAATATTTCCGTTCCAAGGCTTCGAGAGCCAATGAATCCACCATAGAACCAGCCGAATGCGAAGACTCAGATTTTTTTCTAGGAATTTGAACGTTTTTTAAGTTTGCGAATAAATCAACGGCTTGGTCTAACCACTTTGTCACTTCCGCTGCGTTAGAAAGCCGATTTTTGAGACCGATAGAACTCAAATTTCCATTTCGGAGAGAATCTCCTGAGCGAATGAAAAAAGGAAGGTATATGGAAAATAAAAATACACCTTCTTCATCTAACATTCTTTCGTCTTTTAAGAATTGAAAAATTTCTTTTCTACCAAAATCACTTGGAAAGAATTTTTTTATGCTTTCATCAAATGCTGCACGAAGGTAAGGTCCTGGTTGGTGATAGGAAGTTTGTTCTTCTAAAAGTTTTACTAAATCTTTTAAAGATTTTTCATGTCCTCCATCAAGTGAAGTCGATTTAAACTCAACACCAATATCGGCCAAAGTTTGGTTACGTTTAGATGAATTCCCACCTAACAAATCATCAATCGTTTCAGAGTCTGCTATTTCATCAAACCGAACATTTGCCTTCAATGCCAAAATCGAATACAAGGCATCCTTTTTCGAAAATTTTATGACAGGTGAATGTATTTGATTGTTAACATTCTGCTTCGGAATTTCGAGCGTCGGACTGTTTCCGACAACAGATTCCGTATTTTGTTTTTGGATGGCTACGGGAACTTCAATGTCCTCCTTTCCAACGGAAGGAGCTTCACTCCATTCTGCTTCTGGCACATCTTCCTTTTCATAAAAAACTTCATTTCGGTTTTCTTCTACATGAAGGATTTGGAAGGTAGACGAATCCCGTCTCTCTTTGAGGCTCTGCCTAGCCATTCCCGCAAGATCTCCCCTTGCACCAATGTCGATCAAACGTTTGGTTGCCAATGGTCCAAAAAGGGCTTCTTGCGTTTCGATCCACTGGACTGGCATTGCAAATTGAAACGCAAGTAACTCAATCAGAACAAGCCGTCTACTTTCATTGGTATTTCGATCATTGTATGAAGGTTTGAGTAAACTTTCGACAACGGGACTTCCTGTTTTAGAAAGTATTGCATGTAAAAATTCATCTGAAAGAGAAAATGGTTTTGCAATTAAGTTTGGAATGTAACGCCCGTCAAGTTCAGTTAACGGCGATTCGCTTCCTATATTGGATTGTAATGTTTTTCTGAACTCATCAACACCGTTAATAAGAATTCGAGAATGGAAAGGCACATCAATACCTTCTAATCGTATTGTTGTTTTTTTCCCACGAACAAATTTTTTACATTTTTCTTCTAGTAACTCTAAAGCTTGAATATTCCCTGTTACTGAATATTGTTTGTCTCGAATATTGTAATTTACCACTTCTAAATGGAGGCCAGATTCAGACTTTGCTTCATCAACTAGCTCTAGGATTTTTTCCTCATTTAAACCAACATGCCTATTGCCTAGCACAACACTCATTGCATAGGAACTTTTTCCTTCCTCATCACGAGCCACTAAACTTTGCATATTCAAACCACGGTTAAAAACGATTTTAAATACATTCTCAGGCAAAATAAATTCTCGTGCTGCAAGTGCAGAGAATTCACCTAACGAATGACCTGCGAATGGGGATTCTATATTTAAAAATCCTCGTTTCTTTAGAATTGCCCAATCTGCAAGCGATTTTGCGACAAGGGCAACTTGAGTGAATTGTGTGAGATTTAAAACTCCCTTAGGATGAACCCAATTTTTCCCTCCACAATGAAGTGATGTAGGATTATTTTGAACAACTTCCAAAAGGGAGAAATCTAGTTCATTTGTAGCAACTCTTTCCGCTAAAGACCAAACATCGCGAGCTTCAGTAAACTCTTCCAATAGTTTCATTCCCATTCCTTGGGATTGTGAACCTTGACCTGTAAACACATACGCTGTGTTAAGAGGTTTTAATAAGGCTTCAGCACGAAGTTTTGTTTCTCCATTTTTATTTTCCAAAGTAATTTCTAATGCCATATTCCCAGATTTCTGGCCAATATGAAATGCAGTTAATCGAAGTTCTTCGCCAAGTAAGACAGGTGCTTCAAAACTTTCTTTCAAAGAGACAAAACGTGATGAGTCTCCTTCACAAACATTCCGAACTAGAGAATTGACGACCTGGGAAGATGTCCAAAGTCCATGGACAATCGGACTCACCCAACCTGCTTTTTTCGCAAATCGAATGTCCGTGTGAATTGGATTTGCATCTTTCGAAGCTTTAGAATAGGGAAACATAGAATCAGGGGCAGTAAAAACTTCCGATAGAATTCTGTATTTTTTTGGAAGCGCGACAAGACCTTCTGCCTCGCGGAATACTTTAAAAAATCGATCCAAACTTGAATCTTCATTTAGATTTCTTCTTTCATCGATTTTGAAACTTCCCAGAAGAACCTCATTCATTTGGCCATTCGATTGGAAGATATTTCCAATGATGTAGTGAAAGGTTTCGGTTCCGTTTGCGATGATCCTTCGTTCTGAAGTGACAAACCTAATTTTATCTCCGACTCGAAGAGTATCGGGTTTAATATTTAAGTTAATCCAAATGAGTTGTTGAAAGACATCAATCTCAGCCTGTGAAATAAATTCTATGGATTGTTCAAGTGGAGTTGTATCAAATTGGACAAATTTTTCATTCTGATTTCTTAATAGAAACCCAGTTTCGAAGGATCCTATTTCATTTTCATAATTCCACATCACTCCTGTTACATAAAGAATGATTGATTCTCCTAATTTTTTAACTCGTGAAATTTTTGAATTAGTTTTGATAACATCATCCACCGCAACCAATGAAGCTTCAGGTTTCCAATGAAATTCTTGTGAAAAATGAAGGAGTTTAAAAAGATCCGCAGACGAATAAGATAACAATGGAAGTACGGTACTTTCCCATGAAAAAACCACTCCCATCGAAATAGGAGAAAGTTTTTTGTTAGAATCGATTAGATCCTTACGAAATAGATCCTTTGTTGCCTTTCTAAACTCAATTATGTTTTCTTCTGTGACTTTATATTCAGTAAACCACTCCTTTTCAAAAGTTCTCATACTTTCAAATGAATGGAAGTCTTCGATCACATTTGGAACTGATTTTATACCCCATACGTTCGCATAAAATTTTCTCATCTCCTCGTTCGCAAAAATTTGATCTTCAATCACTAATGTTTTGGGGCCACCACCAAACAAGAATCTCCTTTTGAATGGAATTTGATTTTGTTCTTTTGGATGTTGGAAATATAAACTGAGTTCTGCTGTATTCTGGTTAATTAAGTCTAGGGAAACATTGATAAACTTTCCATCATGAGAAAATGAACGAATTTGTATTAGTTCACCGATAGCTCCCTTTTCAATTGTAAATTTTTTAGATTCATTGGGTGAGAACCACATATCTTGGTCAGCCACACCTCCATAGATCCTGTTTGATGCAAGTAAAATGGATAAAAAACCCCCACCTTGGTGTGATAGATATTTTACCCAATCACTCCCAGTTATCTCCTCACTTGTAGGTATGCAAAACTCAGTGACTGAATCATTATGTTCAATTTGTATTCTATTTTCCTGTGTTAATGGGTTGGTTATTTTTGTAAATTCAGACCATTCGATATTTTTAGTTGGACTATCTTTATCACCTAACTCAGAAATAAATTCATAAAAAATTGAAACGACTGGTTCATTTATTTTTTTGATACCTTGAATAGCCAAAGGCCCGGGGATCCATGCACAACGATCAGGATCCATTCCAACACAATGAGAATACCATAATGAATCGGATTTGATCCATCGAAGTAAATTTTCATCTAACAGAGGAATGAAATTTACTGGTTTACCTGGTTGTTTGCATACCTCCAAGAAAAAGTCTTGGTCTTCGGGCAAAAGGATTGTGAATTGTCCATTTGGAAAAAGATTCTTCCAAATTTTTAGAAATTCATATGGATCGTCCAAAACGGAATCATTGTTTAAAATGGATAATTTTGTATCAGAATCTATTAATCTACCTTCAAATTTTAAGACGAGCTGTTCAAGTCTAACCCTATAACTCTTGTCAATGTAAGGATCGTCTGGCCATTTTCCTTCGCTAGGTAACAATCTATCGCCAGGGCAAGTTAAAAATAGAAACCTTTCCAATACTTCTGTATAACTAAGGTTTGAAAGATCTCCAAAGTATGGTTTAGCAGTGGAATTTAATAGTGAGATGATTTCAGCTTTCTTTTCTGTAATACTTTCTCTAGCGAAAACCGGATCTTTTCCTTTCGTTAAACCTTCTACTAATTCTGAGAGTTTTGTCCAAGTGTTGGATGCATAATAAATATCCGCACCAAGTGAAGATTTTCCAGAAATGATTCCACCTACTTCATTTCCATCCTTGGATTTCATCCAATCATTTCCACCAACCATTTCCTTTAACTTCTCTTTAATGGGTAATGAAGTTTTGCATTCTAATGCAGCCATAAGACGAGTACCTAAAAATACTGCATCCACTGGCATTTTTGTATTTTGATTCCAGTCACCAGATAACCATAATTTAGCATCATTAGGGGATGCGATGCCTCCTCCCACAGCCAAGATGATATTGGAACGTTTACGAATATCCTCGTATGTTTTAGAAACTAAAGTGTTTAGATCTTCCCAACTATGATGTCCACCTGCAGCACCACCTTCAATCTGCATCAGTATATTATAATTAGGAAGTGCATCAGCTATTGATAGTACTCTTTTAATTTGATCGATTGTGCCAGGTTTGAATGAATTCAACCAAATACCAATTTTTGCCCATTCTGTAAGTAAGGTTACAGCCTCATTGAGTTCTGGTATACCTGCAGAGATGGTAATACCCTCGATCGGAGCACCTTCCAATTTGAATTTTTTTATTAGAGGTATATGCAAATTCCATAAATAAGGATCGAGATATAAAAGATTGATGACAAAACCTTTTCCCAACGGAAGTTCTTTGGTTATTTTTTCTACCCTTGATCTAAAAATACCTTCGGAGACTTGCCCTCCACCAGCTAACTCAACTACATATCCTTCTTTAGCTGCTGCAATCACAATGTCTGCTTCGACAGTACTTGGCGTCATTCCACCACCAAACACAGGCGGTCGACCAGTCCAAAGCGAGTATTTGTTTTTAACAAATTTTGCCCCATTAGGAAGGTTTACTAATTCTGGTGCATAATTTTTCCAAGCTTTAGGAAATTCAAAGTTGTTAGTTTTTGCGAACTGAATAAACCGACTTTTATGTGTTAGATTCTGAATTAAATAGGATTTATCTCTTAAAAATCTCTTTGTTATTTTTTCTATAAACTCACCCGGCCCAAAAGATAGAAGTATATGTTTACCATCTTTTTTTAAAAGAGATGACAATGTTAATTTCCAATTCAGTTGGTCTGTGCAAACCATAGCTACTAAATCAGTTTTTAAATCTTTTTTTGAATCGCGTAGGTCTGATCCATCTCGGGTATCATACAAAGGAATTTCTATCTCATTTGTTTTGGGAGCGAATCCTACTTTTTTAAAATCAGTTTGTACAAGGTTTACTACAGATTCTAACAAAGGTGAATGAAATGCAGTTGAGGATGTTATGAAATTCCAGGTTTTCACAGCATCAACTCCGGACTGTGTCAATTCGTCTCTAAATTTAAGTAAAGATTCAGGTGATCCACAAAAAACTTTACTGTTAGGTGTGTTCATTAATCCAATATGAACTTCTTCTGACTTAGATTGATTTTTGTTGAATTCATTTAAAATTTCAGTGATTTCAACATCCCCATCATTAAAAATGATTTGGGCCATAGGTGAAGGTTTTTCTCCTTTTTTTACAAAAAGGCGAAGTGTATTTGGGTCAATATCTAACTCAGGAAAGATTTGTTGGCTGCGGAATAACAGAAAGAATAAAGCTGAAAAAGTTTTTTGAAAATTATCTAAAAAGATTTCTTTATTTGGAGATGAGGAAAACAATAATCCCGCAAATATTCCTTGGGAATGACCATAAATTCCACCTATAGAATTTCTAAGTAGATTCCAATGTCCTTCTTTTATAAAACGATATAAGTGCGATGCTTGGGCTGCGAAGATCAAAGGCCCACTATAATAAGAAGATTTTAAAATCGTTTCGGTAGGAATCAAAGTTGGATCTAACATCCATTCTTTTAATGCAAAACCATTAGAAAAGTAAGTGGTGTCACCATCTTTCCTTACTAAGTCCATACAATTATCAATTGTTTTGAATAAAGTTACAAAAAAATCTGATGATTCACTTTCTTCCTCAAAACTTGCAAGAAGTTCAACCATTGGATCGTTTCCTTGACCAGCAAATAGTGCACTTACGAAAACTTCCTCTTCCTTAAGGATTGAATATGGTCCAACTCCAAATGTTTTCGATGTACCATTTCCATTTGAATCTATATTTATACCTATTGAATTTTTCATACTGTTAACTTCCTATAATTTCGTTTCATGAACTTTTTTAATTTACGACTTCGATGTTGGATCAAAGAGATTTGTACTGAAAGATAGAACCTATCGGGTGTTTGTTCAATTTTCTATTCCTGATCATTTAACCTTTCCTATTCATTTAAGAACAAACTCTGACTGATTTCAAATTTTATGAAAAAGCAAAGTGAACATAAATCGATTGTTGAAGGTTACAGAAATTTAGGTGTTTCGGCTTGAATGTTTCGGCTTTAAATTGTTGATTATTTTTGAATGTTTCGGCTATTTATGTAAATTTAATTCATAACTATACCAATTTGGCTTTATTTTACACTTACATAATCATATCTTAGTTTAGATTTGGAAACTGCACCACATTCAATGAAAAGGAGAAACTCATTATACGTTTGGGACACCCAGGTTCTTTATGCGGCATGGGAAGAAACCACTACGATGCATAGCCTTTATTCAGCATCGCTTTGTTTTTCGGTTGATCTACCTTCAAAAATATTTCTATCAAATGAAAATTATGTTGAATATACAGGAGTATTTCTACCACCTAATACAAATTATTATCAAATTTCAAAGAATACACATATAATAAATATTTATATTGATCCGGACTCATTTTTGTTTGAACGTTTTTCTGGCAATATTAAAGACGGTGTTCAATTTTTTGATTCTACAAAGATTCCCTATTTAAAAAAAATACTAGATGTATTATTAGATGAAAAATCACCAAATGAGGAAGTATTAGGCTGTTTAAAATTACTCGTAGATTCTGTGTTTGGTTCACTTTTACAACAAAAACCACCGGAAGAATTGGATCCAAGGATTTTCACAGTTGCAAAATACCTTCGTTCACAAACATACCTACCACAACCAGAAGAAGTTAAACTAAAAATTTTAGCAGATATAGTAAATTTATCTGAAGATAGATTTCGACATATATTCAAAGAAACACTTTTAACTTCTGTTAGGAAATTTATACTAAGTTTGCGATTAAAAATAGCAGCACGAAATTACCATACAAGTGCAAATTTTACGGAAGTCGCCCACCTTGCTGGATTCTCTGATTCAGCCCATTTCAGTAGAACGTTTCGATCTGCATATGGCCATAGCCCTTCTGCTGTATTTAGAAATCCAAAAAGGACACGAATTTGTTTTATCAATATGGAATCATAAAGCATAGTCGCCTTTAAAAAGAAAAAATAGGCATAAAAAAAGCAGTAGAATTTATTCCTGACTCCTGCCAGCTGAACTTCCTGTTCAGACTGGCGAGCTTTGGCCATGGCTTCATGTTTTCCCATCTCCTGCTCGACTGGGCTTCCTGCCCAGACTCGCGAGCTTCGCAATCCTGCTACGCCTCCGATGGAAATACATTCCGCTTTGGTAACCACGGAATTTATAAGTCAAACCCCAGGGCATAAAAAAAGCCTCACATCTTTCGAGGTAAGGCTTTTCCCAACATTTGTATACGACATGTAAGTTAACAAACAACGCTTTCAATGACATACACGATCGTAATCGTGTATATTGTAATATGGTCAAGCCGATCGAGCGATT